>NZ_JBHWEB010000175.1:0-14600 GCF_042734395.1 Amycolatopsis sp. NPDC059657
ACCACTACCAGGGCCTTTTCACCGCCACCCACCGACAACCCTGACCCCCCACCCCGACAACCGGACCACAGTGGACACACCGGATGCAACGCCGGTCGAATCCCCCTGCCCACCCACCAACCACAAGATCAACAACCACGAAAACGATCACCAGAAAACAACCGGTGGATCCAGGCTGACCGACACAAACGCCCCGTTCATCCCGTCCAGTCCCGCCCAGAACTCGCACAAAAGCGACAATGCGGGATAAAAATCGTCAGGCTGAGTCCTTTGTGGACATTTCGGGAAGGCTCACGAGCCCTGGAGGGCGGCGCGGGCGGCGTGGGCCGCGGTGGCGCCCGCGACTTCGAGGGCCTCCGTGTTGCGCAGGGCGCGGCTGAGTACGAAAGCGCCTTCCAAGCTGGTGATGATCGCGATGATCAGGGTGCGCGCCGCCTCGGGGGACAGGCCGAACTTCGCGACCAAGCCGGCCGTGCCGTGGTCGATCCAGGCCGTGAAGACGTCGGCGGTCGCGATCCGCAGTGGTTCGTTGGTGCTGGCGACCTCCAGCGCCACCGTCGCGATCGGGCAGGCGTCCGCGTAGTCGGTTTCACGCAAGGTCTCGGCGGCGCTCGCGAAGATGGCTTCGACCGTGGTGACGAGTTCGGCGTCGTCGGTGAAGAAGATCTCGAACAGCTGCAGGTACATCATCCCGGAGGTCCGGATGACCTCCTCGCCGAGCTGTTCCTTCCCGCCGGGGAAGAAGTGGTAGAGCGAGCCGAAGGGCGCGCCCGCCTCGGCGACGATCTGCTTGACGCCTGTGCCCGTGTAGCCGTTGCGGCGGAAAAGCTCCGCGCCGGCGTTGACGATGCGCTCGCGAGTCCCGGTCATACCGACATGATAGAGCGATCTATCTAGTACTCCGCCACAGGAACTTCAGGCCGGACCAGTCGTTGTCGAGCGCCGCGACCTTGACGTCAACCAGGCCGGTCGGCAGCAGGAGGTCGCGCAGGTCCTGCTCGGCGATGTCGCTGACATGCCCGCCCGCTTTCCGTGGCCAGGCGATCCACAGCGCGCAGCCGGGCGCCAGCGAGGTGAACTTGGCCGAGTCCGCGACCAGTTCGCGGCGCGAACGGTAGAACGCCACGATCACGTCGCCCGCCATCCCGCGCCGGAGCACGCGCACGCCGCCGGGCAGCTCGGGCACCTCCCAGCCGGACGGCGCGTGCAGCAGGACGAGCCGGTGCTCCGCCTTGATCCCCAGCTTCTTCGCCAGCGGGGTGCCCGAGTACCCGGCGGTCATCAGAACGCCGGGAGCGTGTGCCAGGCGAGCCCGGGGTCCTCCGCGTCGTCGCGGATGACCGTGCCCTCGATCAGGCCGTACGGCCGGTCGGCCGCGTAGAAGACCTCGTTCTCGTTGGTCAGCCCGAACGGCGACAGGTCGACCAGGAAATGGTGCTTGTTCGGCAGCGAAAGCCGCACCTCGGCCACCTCCGGCCTGGCGCGCAGGACGGCCTCGCCCATCGCGTACAACGTCTGCTGCAGCGAGAGGCTGTGCTTGGTCGCGAACGTCTCCAGCATGACCCGGCGGATCTCCGTGTGGCTCTTCGCCCAGTCGATTTCACTGCCCTGGTAACGCCAGCGCGCGGTCACGGCGGTCGCCAGGATCCGGTCCGAGGTCTCGCCCAGCGTCGTGTACTTGTCGCGCGGGAAGCCGTGGAACTCCGAGCCGGTCGACTTCAGCAGCACCAGGTCGTCGAGCCCGGACACCACCCACGAGTCCGCGCCCTGGACGGTGACCGCGGTCGTCCGCTTTTCCGAGCCCGAGCGGGAGAACGCGTGGTCGTGCGCTTTGCCGTCGACCGGGATGCGGTCCCAGCCGTGCTCTTCGATGAGAATGCGAGCGCCGGTGACCGGGCCGCGGACGAAATGCCGTCCGAGTCGCAGCGCGAAGTCCTCGATCTCGCCGACCGGGCTCTCCTTGGCGAAGGCGTAGACCGTGTTCTTCTGCGTGTCGGTCGCCAGCACGTCGGAGTTGTCGCCGGTCAGATGCGTGCGCTCGAGGTCGCCGCGCAGCGACGTGGACACGGTGAGGTCCTTGAGGTGGTGCACTGGACCACTGCGGTTGACCGTGACCAGCCGGACCTCGGCCTTGCCGTACTGGTTGGGGCCCAAGGTGATGCCCACGTCAGCTCCCTCGGTAGGTGGAATAGGAGAACGGGCTGAGCAGCACCGGCACATGGTGGTGCGCGCCGGGGTCGGCGATCCGGAAACTGACCGTGATCTCCGGGAAGAACGCCTCGGGCCCCAGATAGGACCCGGTGTCGAAGATCAGCCGGTAGACGCCCGCGTCGAGCCGCTCGGGGCCGAGTTCGTGGACGCGCCCGTCGGCGTCGGTGACGCCTTCGGCGAGCACGGACCAGCCCGCCAGGTCATGCGCTTCGAGGCGTACCGGGACACCCTGCGCGGGGTGGCCCTCGGCGGTGTCGAGCACGTGCGTGGTCACCTGGCTCATCGGACCGCCTTCGCCAGCCGTAGTTTCGCGATCTTCACCAGCTCCTGACCGGCGATCCGCAACTCGGTCTCCGCGTCGTTGCCGAGCCGTGAACGCAGGATCTCCAGCAGCTCCTCGCCGCTTCGGCCACTGGCGCACACCAGGTAGACGTGCCCGAACCGGGCCTCGTACTCGGCGTTGGCCGCGAGGAACTTCTCCGCGGTCGAACCGTCCACACCGGACTGCTCAGAGCGCGACCACGCCGCGCCAGTGCCCTCGCCCGACGGCTTCTCGCCGATGCGGGGATGCGCGGCCATCGCGGCCCGGATCTCGTCGGGTTCGAGCACCAGATCAGCGGCCCCGAGCAGGCCTTCGAGGTCCGCGTACGGGCGGCCTGCCTGCACCGTGTCCACCCAGCGGGGCACCGCCAGGCACTCGGTGAGCACGGCACGCGGGTCGGCCGCGGCGTTGAACTCGGCGAGCTGCAACGTGAGACTCCTCTCGGACTTTCACGCCGACACTATCCCGTCCGCTCGGGTAGCGTCGACGCATGGATTACGACGTCAACCTGTCGATCCTCTTCACCGAGCTGCCGCTGCTCGACCGCCCGGCCGCGGCACGCGCCGCCGGTTTCGAAGCCGCCGAGTTCTGGTGGCCGTTCGACGTGGCGGTGCCGCCGGACGCCGAGGTGGACCGGTTCGCCCGCGCGGTCGGGGACGCGGGCCTGCGGCTGGCGTTGCTGAACTTCTACGGCGGTGACCTCGCCGCCGGTGAGCGCGGGCTGATCTCCACGCCTGGCCGTGAGACCGAGCTCGCCGACAATGTCGACGTCGCCGTCGGGATCGCCGAGCGGCTGGGCTGCCGGACGTTCAATCCCTTGTACGGCTTGCGTATCGACGGGCTCGACCCCGCCGCGCAAGACGAGCACGCACTGTCCACACTGGACACGATGGCGTCGAAGGTGGCCCGCGTCGGCGGACGCCTCGCGCTGGAGCCCCTGTCGGCGGTGCCGCGATATCCGCTGCTGACCTCGGCCGACGCCTTGCGGATCATCGACAAGCTCGGCCGCGACGACGTGCTGCTGCTCGCCGACCTCTACCACCTCGCGGTCAACGGTGACGACCTCGACGAAGTCGTCAAGCTCGACCGGATCGGCCACGTCCAGATCGCCGACGCGCCCGGCAGGCATCAGCCTGGAACCGGATCACTGGACATTCCCGGCTACCTGCGGAAACTGTCGGCAGCGGGCTACTCGGGTTACGTTGGCGTCGAGTATCACCCGATCGGGCACAGCGCCGATTCGTTCGGCTGGATGGGAGCGGTGTGAAGCTGGTTTTCAAGGCCAGGCGGGTCATCACGCCCGAGGGCGAACGGCCGGCCTGCGTCGGCGTCGAGGACGGCCGGATCGTCGCGGTCGACGACCGGCTGACCGGCGACCGGGTCATCGAACTCACCGACGATTCGGTGCTGCTGCCGGGTCTCGTCGACACCCATGTGCACGTCAACGACCCTGGCCGCAGCGAGTGGGAGGGCTTCGAGACGGCCACCCGCGCCGCGGCCGCCGGCGGCGTCACCACGCTGGTCGACATGCCGCTCAACAGCCTGCCGCCGACCGTCGACGTGGCTTCGCTCGACGTCAAGCGCAAGACGGCCGAGGGCCGCGTGCACATCGACGTCGGCTTCTGGGGCGGCGCGATCCCCGGAAACCGCGCTGACCTGCGCGGACTGCACGACGCGGGAGTGTTCGGCTTCAAGTGCTTCCTGCTGCACTCCGGCGTGGACGAGTTCCCGCCGCTGAGCGCCCCGGAACTCGAAGAAGACCTGCGCGAACTTCAGAGCTACGGCGCGATGATGATCGTGCACGCCGAAGACTCCGATTCGATCGAGCACGCGCCCGCGCCGCACGGCGCGAAGTACGACGACTTCCTGCACTCACGGCCACGCGGCGCCGAGAACATGGCCATCGCGCGGGTCATCGAGCTGGCCAGGTGGACCGGCGCGCGGGTGCACATCCTGCACTTGTCGTCCTCCGACGCGTTGCCGATGATCGCCAGCGCGCGGCGTGACGGTGTCGCGCTGACCGTCGAGACGTGCCCGCACTACCTGAGCTTCACCGCCGAGGAGATCCTCGACGGCGCGACGCAGTTCAAATGCTGCCCGCCGATCCGCGAGGCGGAGAACCGCGAACTGCTCTGGCGCGGGCTCGCCGACGGCGTGATCGACTACGTGGTCAGCGACCATTCACCGTGCACGGCCGAGCTGAAACGCTTTGACAGCGGGGATTTCGGCGAAGCCTGGGGTGGCATCGCGAGCCTGCAGCTCGGCCTGCCCGCGGTCTGGACACAGGCGCGGCATCGCGGGTTCACGCTGTCCGACGTCGTACGCTGGATGGCCGAACGGCCCGCCACCCAGGTCGGGCTCGCGCGCAAGGGCCGGATCGAGGTCGGCTACGACGCGGACTTCTGCGTGTTCGCGCCGGACGAGTCGTTCCAGGTGGACGCCACGAAACTCCAGCACCGCAACAAGGTCAGCGCCTATCATGGCCGGACGCTCGACGGTGTCGTGCGCTCGACCTGGCTGCGCGGCGCGGAGGTCACCGGTGAGCGGCCGGCCGGACGCCTGCTGAGCAGAGGGGAATGACGATGATCGAACGTCCGCAGTGGACGTCCAAACCGGACTTGGCGTCGAGGCGTTTCGGCGGCACGGTGATGTGGGCGACCGACGAGTTGTTCGCGGAGAAGGAAAACCTCATCAACGCCTGGGCGCCGACGCACCGGCCGGAGACCTTCGGCCCGCGCGGTCAGCTCTACGACGGCTGGGAGACGCGCCGCCGCCGCGAAGCGGGCGACGACATGGCGATCGTGCGGCTCGGCCTGCCGGGCAGGGTCTCCGGGGTCATCGTGGACACGGCGTTCTTCAAGGGGAACTACCCGCCGTACATCTCGGTCGAGGCGTGCGCGGTCGACGGCTACCCGAGCCCCGGCGAGCTGACCGGCTGGGAGCCGATCGTCGCGCGCTCGGCGGTCAACGGTGACCAGGAGAACTTCTTCCCGGTCGCCAACGCCAAGCGGTACACCCATGTCCGGCTCACCATGTACCCCGACGGCGGCGTCGCCAGGCTGCGCGTGCACGGCACCCCGATCGCCGACCCCGGCCAGGTCGACTTCGACGCGCTCGACCTCGCCGCGCTGGAGAACGGCGCGTCGATCACCGGCTGCAGCAACATGTTCTACTCCTCGCCGAACAACCTGCTCGCCCCCGGACTGGCCGCGAACCAGGCCGAGGGCTGGGAGACCTCACGCCGCCGCGGCGACGGCAACGACTGGGTGACGCTGAAGCTCGCGGGCGCCGGCACGATCCGGTTCGCCGAGCTGGACACCACGCACCTCAAGGGAAACGCGCCAGGCTGGGCCGCGTTGAGCGGCTCGGCGGACGGCGGCGAGCGGTGGTTCGAACTGCTGCCGCGCACCCGCCTGCAGCCGGACACGCGGCACCGGTTCGCGCTGCTCGATTCGCCGGAGGTGACCGACGCCCGGCTCGACATCTACCCCGACGGTGGCCTGGCGAGGCTCCGGTTGTGGGGCGGGCTAACGGAATCGGGCCGCGCGACGGTCAAGCACCGCTTCGAGCACTCGTGACCCTCACGGGCCGAGGGCGCTCGTAAGTCCTTTTCCGACCCCGCGCCGATCACGTGCGCACTAATGGCGGCTTTGATGCGGCAAAAGGGCGGAGGAGCGTAGAGCGACTTTGGGTGTTCGCGAGGGGAAGGACCCAAAATGGCTCGAGAACTGATCGTCGTCACCAAGCCGGACGCCGAACTCCGAGCGCGGGCCGCGGGACTGGCCTCGGCCGCTGACGCCGATATCGGCTCGTTGTCCTCCGCGCTGGCCAGGCACGGCGCCCGCCTGACGCCGCTGTTCGGGCTCAGCGAGGAACGACTACGCGCCAACATCGTCGCGCTGCAGAACACCGAGGTGCCCGACCTGGCCACGTATTACCGCGTGGAGGCCGAAGACGCCGTGCTCGACGACCTGGCGGCCGCGCTCCGGACGGAGGAACTCGTCGACGGCGCGTACGTCAAACCGGACGGCGTACTGCCGTCGACCGCGATTGAGGCCACGCTCAACACGATGGTGCCGAACACCGGCGATCCACCGGCCGTGACACCGGATTTCAGTGCGTACCAAGGGTATCTGGACCCCGCGCCTGGCGGGATCGACGCACGGTACGCCTGGACGATCGCCGGCGGGCGCGGCCGGGGAGTCCGCGTCGTCGACTGCGAATGGGCGTGGCGGTTCACCCACGAAGACCTCACGCGGAGCCAGGGCGGCGTGCTCGCCGGGACCGCGGCGGCCGATCAGCGCAGCCTCGACCACGGCACCGCCGTGCTCGGCGCGATCAGCGGCGACCACAACGGGCTCGGCGTGATCGGCATCGCCGCCGACGCCTGGGTCGCCGGGTCGAGCTTCCACGACCAGTCCACCGCGAAGGCCATCCGCGCGGCGGCCGACAAGCTCGGTCACGGCGACATCCTCCTGCTGGAGATCCACCGGATCGGCCCGCGTGGCTATCTCGCGATCGAATGGTGGCCCGACGATTTCGCCGCCATCCGGTACGCGATCGCCAAAGGCGTGATCGTGGTCGAAGCGGCGGGAAATGGTTTCCAGAACCTCGACGACGCCGTTTACGACCGGCGGCCGGAAGGATTCCCCAGCACTTGGCGTAACCCGTTCAACGCCGTGAATCCGTGCTCCGGCGCGATCGTGGTCGGCGCGGGCGCCCCGCCGGAGGGCACGCACGGCGCCGACTGGGGCCCGGACCGCTCGCGGCTCGACTTCTCCAACTACGGCGCGCGTGTCGACGCGCAGGGCTGGGGCCGCGAGGTCACGTCAACCGGCTACGGCGATCTGCAGGGTGGAACCAGCCAGGATCTCTGGTACACCAACACTTTCTCCGGCACGTCGAGCGCGGCACCGATCGTCGTCGGCGCGCTTGCCTGCCTCCAGGGGATCCTCCATGAGCGCGGCCCGCTGCGCCTCACGCCCGCCCGCGCGCGAGCGCTACTGCGCGCGACCGGTTCGCCGCAGCAGGACGCGCCGGGCAGGCCCGCGACCCAGCGCATCGGCAACCGGCCGGACCTGCGGCAGCTGATCCCGGCGGCGACCCGGCCGTCGGCACGCGTCGGTGATGTCGACGGCGACGGCCGCGCGGAGATCGTCGTGACCAGCCCGTGGGGGATGGGCGTGCTCAAGCAGTCGGGTGGCGCGCTGACCGCGCCGATGCTGGCGCCGAACGGCACCCGCTTCGGCCAATGGCTGCTCGACACGGCCGACAATCAGCTCGACCCGATGGCCGACTTCGACGGCGACGGGCGGTCCGAGATCCTGGTGAGCGGCCCGTCGGGCCTCGGCGTCTGCAAGGTGCTCGGCGGCACGGCCATCACCTCGGCGACGGCGGGCAACGGGTCACGGCTGGGGCAGTGGCCGCTGAACACGGCAGGCGACAGGTTCGGCCCCGCCGGTGATTTCGACGGAGACCGTCGCGCCGAGGTACTGGTGCGAAGTCCTCGGGGCTTGGGCATTCTGAAGCAGTCCGGCACCGGCATGACCAGCTCGATGGTCGCGCCGAACGGCACGCGGTTCGGGCAGTGGCCGCTGGACACGGCCGACGACCACTTCGGGCCGGTCGGTGATTTCGACGGCGACGGCTGCGACGAGATACTGGTGACCAGCCCGTGGGGTATCGGGATCTTGAAGCAGTCAGGCGCCTCGCTGACCGTGTCGATGATGGCGCCCAACGGATCCCGGTTCGGGCAATGGCTGCTGAACACGGCGGACAACCGGTTCGGGCCGGTCGGTGATTTCGACGGCGACGGGCACGCGGAGATACTGGTGACCAGTCCCTGGGGCATCGGGATACTCAAACTGTCCGGTGGCACGCTCAGCGCGCCCGTGATGGCGCCGAACGGCGTGCGGTTCGGCGGCTGGCTGCTGAACACCGCCGACAACGAGTTCGGCCCCGTCGGCGATTTCGACGGTGACACGCGCGCGGAGATACTGGTCAAAAGTCCTTGGGGCATCGGCATCCTGAAACAGATCGGCGGGGCGCTGACCGTCCCGTCGATGGCGCCGAACGGCTCGCGCTTCGGCGATTGGCTGCTCAACACCGCCGACGACCACTTCGGCTCGGTCGCCGACTTCGACGGCGACCATCGGGCGGAGCTGCTGCTGACCAGCCCGTGGGGTGTCGGGATGCTGAAACAGACCGGCGCGACGTTCACGGCGTCGATGCTGGCGCCCAACGGCGCGCGCTTCGGCGGCTGGCTGCTGAACACCGCCGACAACGAGTTCGGCGGTTAAGAACCCGTCCGCAGGCGGCGCTCGCGTTCCTCCGGGCGCTGCCGCGGGCAGCTCGTGCACTTCGACGCGTTCGCGGTCTCGTAGATCAGGCAGCACGACGCCCGCCGGACCACAGGGGCGCGCCCGACCCGGACGAACCGCGGCTTCGGCCAGCCGTGCCCGATGGCCGCGACCAGCGGCTCGGCCAGTGTCATGGCGCGCTCGGGGTCCACCGTCCACAGGAGACGGTTGCCGACCGAGTCCGTCGCGATGGCACGCAGCGCGGGCACCCGCGCGCCGCTGACCTGGGAGATCGTCGCGATCACCGGCTCGTAGGCCTCGGCCATCGCCTTGCCGACGGCTTCGAGGTCACCCGGCAGCGCCCTGGTCGCGTGCGCGCCCCGGAACCGGCCGTCGGGCAGCATGTCCAGCTCGACGGCGTCCAGCGCGGGATCGAGCGCGACACCGTCGCGGACCAGCGCCTCCACGACGGGCCCGATGAGCACGGACGACAGCGAATACCACCAGACGGTGCCGAGCACCTGGGGCGACGCGCAGCCGTACAGCTTCGCGGCGCCGCCGATCCGTGCCCGTACCCAGGCCGCGTCGGTGATCGCCGTCGCCGGTGTCATCGGCGGTAGGCCGAGACGGTGAACGAGGTGGTCACTTCGACCGGCTCGCTGATCGCGTCGAGCTGGTCCGACCTGCCGCCTTTGTGCAGGTGGTGCGCGCTCGGGCCCATGCCGACGACCTGGCGGATCTGGTCGGGGCTCAGCGTGACCTTGCGCGTGAGCTCGGTGCGGGACTCGAGCGTGACGTACTTCGACAGCGTGGTGTCGAGGCGTTCTTCCTTGCGTTCGTCGACCGACACGATCAGCTCCCGCAGTTCGCCGAGGTGTCCAGGGTCCGGCATGGCGACCACCAGCTTCCCGCCGGGACGCAGCACCCGGTGGAACTCGGGGCCGTTGCGCGGGGCGAACACGTTGAGCACGAGCGAAGCCGAACCGGAAGCCACCGGCCAAGGCTCCCAGAGATTCCAGACGGCCGCGCCCAGCCGTTCGTGCGCGCGGGCGGCGCGCCGCAACGCGACCGCCGAGACGTCCAGCGCGAGGCCGTGCGCCTCGGGGGCGGCGTCCAGCACGCGCGCGAGGTAGTAGCCGGTGCCCGCGCCCGCGTCGACGATCAAGCCATCGGTCGCGTGCTTGGCGAGTTCGTCGGCGAGCGGCGTGTAAACACCGGTCTCGAGGAACGCCGCACGCGCCGCGACCATGTCCGGGGTGTCGGCCGTGCCCGCCGGTATTCGCGCATGCAAAAGGTTCACGTACCCCTGCTTGGCTACGTCGAACGAGTGACCCAGGTCGCAACGCAGGGTGCGCTGCGTTAAGACGAGCGGGTTAGCGCAGACAGAGCACAGGAGGACGTCGAGTACGGCTGGTGGCGGTAAGTGATTGCCGTGCCCGGTGGTGGTCATGTCGCTATTCGACCACGAGGTTACGGATGCGGACATTCCCGCCCGCGTGTCACGAAACGTGCCCGTAACAACGTGGCCCCGACAGTTCACCGCCGCGAAACCTCCAACGCCGCCCCGTGAAACACCGCGGGCCAAAACTGCGCCCCAACGACAGCGCTTCGAAGAAAAGGCGCACGGGAGGACGATGTGCTGAACGCAGGAGACACCGCTTGGGTGTTGGCCAGCGCCGCGCTGGTCATGCTCATGACACCGGGACTGGCGTTCTTCTATGGCGGCATGGTCCGCGTGAAGAGCGTGTTGAACATGCTGATGATGAACTTCATCGCGCTGGCAGTGGTCGGCGTGCTGTGGGTGCTGTACGGCTTCACCATGTCGTTCGGCAACGACGCGTTCGGCGGTCTGCTCGGTAACTTCGACTTCGCCGGGCTGAGCAACACCTTCGGCAAGCTCGCCGGTTTCGTCACCGCCGCCACCGACTCGGCGCCCGAGGTGCCGTGGCCAGGCGCCGACGGCCTGCCGATCCTGGCCTTCGTGATGTTCCAGCTGATGTTCGCGATCATCACCCCCGCCCTCATCTCCGGCGCCATCGCCGACCGGGTGAAGTTCTGGGGCTGGGTGCTGTTCATCGTCATCTGGGTGACCATCGTGTACTTCCCGGTCGCGCACTGGGTCTTCTCGTTCAACGGTTTCGTCGGCGCCGACGCGGTGGGCGGCTGGATCGCCAACAACCTCAAGGCACTCGACTTCGCCGGTGGCACCGCGGTCCACATCAACGCGGGCGCGGCCGGTCTGGCGCTGGCGATCGTGGTCGGCAAGCGCAAGGGCTGGCCGAAGGACACCGGGCGCCCGCACAACGTCCCGTTCGTCCTGCTGGGCGCGAGCCTGCTGTGGTTCGGCTGGTACGGCTTCAACGCGGGTTCGGCGCTGGCCGCCAACGACCTCGCCGCCGTCGCGTTCACCAACACGACCGTCGCCACCGCCGCCGCCGTGCTCGGCTGGCTGATCGTCGAGCAGCTGAAGTTCGGCAAGCCGACCACGCTCGGCGCCGCGTCCGGTGCCGTCGCCGGTCTGGTCGCGATCACCCCGGCGTGTGGTTTCGTCACGCCGATCGGGTCGATCATCATCGGTGTCATCGCCGGCGCGCTCTGTGCGCTCGCCGTCAGCCTCAAGTACCGCTTCGGCTTCGACGACTCGCTCGACGTCGTCGGCGTCCACCTGGTCGGCGGCATCGTCGGCACGCTGCTCATCGGTCTCTTCGCCACCAAGAAGGTCAACTCGCTCGGCGCGGACGGCCTGTTCTACGGCGGCGGCCTCGACCAGCTCGGCAAGCAGGCACTCGCCGCGGGCGCGGTGCTGGCGTACTCCTTCGTGCTGACCTTCATCATCGGCTGGGTGCTCAAGAAGATCGGTGCCTTCCGGGTCAGCGTCGAGGACGAGGTCAACGGCGTCGACGAGGCGCTGCACGCGGAAAGCGCCTACGACTTCACCGGTTCGAGTGGCGGCGGCCTCAGCTCGCCGAGCACTATTCCGGTCAAGTCCGTTTCTCTTGAGGGGAGCAAGGCGTGAAGCTCATCACCGCCATCGTCAAGCCGTTCACACTCGACGACATCCGCTCGGCGCTGGAGCAGCTCGGCGTGCTGGGCATGACGGTCAGCGAAGTGCAGGGCTACGGCAGGCAGAAGGGCCACACCGAGGTCTACCGCGGCGCCGAGTACTCGGTCGACTTCGTGGCCAAGCTCCGCATCGAGGTCGTCACGGACGACAGCAACGTCGAGAAGGTGCTGGACGCGATCGTCACGGCGGCGCACACCGGCAAGATCGGTGACGGCAAGCTGTGGGTGACCGCGGTCGACACGGTCATCAGGGTCCGCACGGGCGAGCGCGGCACGGACGCACTGTAGCCGTGGTCGACGGGGGAGAGCTGGTCAAGGCCACCGAGCGGCTGCTCGAGGGCAGGCACGGACGACTGGGCGCGGCGGCATTGCGCGCCGCACTGGTCGACCTGTACGAGTTCTGGCTGAGCAAGGGCGCCACGGCGGCCGGCGTCGACACCGCTGATCCCGGTGTCGCGCTGGTCGCCGTCGGCGGCCTCGGCAGACGAGAGCTAGTACCCTTCTCGGACCTTGACCTGGTCTTGCTGCACAACGGAAACCCCGAGGTCGCCAAGGTGGCCGACGCGCTCTGGTACCCACTGTGGGACGCGCGCGTCGGCCTCGACCACTCGGTCAGAACACCAGGCGAAGCACTCAAAGTCGCCTCGGAAGACTTGCGTACTGCCGTCGGGTTGTTGGACGCCCGCCACATCGCGGGTGACTCGGGGTTGACCGAACGCGTCGCGTCGGCGGCCCGCGACCAATGGCGCCGCACCGCACGCAAAGTATTGCCCGCCTTGGCGGAATCGGTCCGCCTCCGCTGGCAGCGCAGTGGTGAGATCGCCCAGTCGGCCGAGCCGGACCTCAAGTACGGCAGGGGCGGCCTCCGCGACATCGGCGTACTCGAAGCCTTGGCACTGGCCCAGCTGACCGACCGCCTCAGCGAAGAACTCCGCGCGGCCAAGGAGTTACTCCTCGACGTCCGCACCGAGATGCGCCGCGAGCTCCGCCGCGACCGCGACATCCTGGGAGCGGCGGAAGCCGACCTGGTAGCGTCCGAATTGGACCTAGGCGACCGTTTCACGTTGGCCCGCAAGCTTTCCGGAGCAGGCCGCGCGGTCGGCTACGCGGTAGACGTGGCGTTGAGGTCAACGGAGGAAGCCCCCAAAACCCGTTTCGGCCGCCGCCCCGCCCGAACCCCCTTGGACGAAGGCGTAGTCCTCCACGGCAACGAGGTAGCCCTCGCCCGAGACGTGATCCCGGCCAAGGACCCGGCTCTGTTGTTGCGCGTAGCCGCAGCTTCGGCCCGCACCGGCAAGCCGATCTCACACGGCACACTGCGCACCTTGGCGGACTCCGCGCCCGAACTCCGCGCACCCTGGCCAGCCGACGCCCGCAACTCCTTGGTCGAACTTCTCGGCGCGGGCGAAGGCCTAGTCGACGCGGTCGAAGCCCTGGACCGCACGGGTCTTTGGGCCCGCCTCTTCCCGGAATGGGGAGCGGTTCGCGACTTACCGCCCCGTTCCCCGGTCCACCAGTGGACTGTCGACCGCCACCTGGTCCGCGCGGCAGTCGAGGCATCCCGTTTGACCACCACGGTTTCCCGCCCAGACTTGTTGTTGATCGGAGCGTTGCTCCACGACATCGGCAAGGGCCGCGAAGCCGACCACTCAGAACTCGGCGCGGCCATCTCGTTGCAAGTGGCGGCCCGCCTCGGTCTGTCCACAGAGGACGCGGCACTGGTGTCGGCCATGGTCAGGCACCATTTGCTGTTGCCCCACACCGCAACCCGCCGCGACATCTCGGACCCGGCCACGGTCACCCGCATCGTCAAGACCCTCGACAACGACCCAGTCCTGCTCGAGTTGCTGCACGCACTGACGACCGCGGACTCGCTGGCCACCGGCCCGGGTGTCTGGACGGATTGGAAGGCCCGACTGCTGGCCGACCTGGTGTCCAGCTGCTCCCATGCCATGCACGGCAAGGGTTTGAGCGTCCCTGATCCTCTGACCGACCAGCAACGCGAGCTTGTGGCCAAGGCGGTCTCATCAGGCCACGGCGAGGTCGAGATCTCCGCCGAGGGCAAGGTCGTGACGGTGGTGCTGGCGGTCCCCGGCCGCAGCGAACTCCTCGCCCCGGCGGCAGGCGTGCTCGCCCTGCATTCCCTGGAGGTCCACACAGCGATCCTCCGCGGCCACGACGGCGGCCGCGCGGGCGTCTTCACGGCCTCCCCGAAGTTCGGCTCACTCCCCGACACAACGTTGTTGCGCGAGCAGTTCGCCCGCGCGGTGGCAGGCACTTTGCCGCTGACCCAACGCATCGCGGCCAAGGAGCGCGACTACGCGACGCCCCAGGTGTCCGCCCCGGCCAAGATCCTGTGGTTCGACGACGAGACCAGCGGTTCGGACACGGTCGTGCTCGAACTGCGCGCCGCCGACCGCATCGGCCTGCTCTTCCGAGTCGCGGGCGCTTTGCGTCGCTGCGAGGCCGAGGTCCGCTGGGCGAAGGCGGCCACCCTCGGCGGCGCGGTCGTCGACTCCTTCGCGGTCGCTCCGCGCACGGGCCGCGTGGATGCGGCTTGGCGGGATCGCGTAAGCGAAGTGGTGCTGAACGCGGCTTCCTGAGACGCGGGCCCGCGCTGGGCCCGGCCGCGCCCAGTTAGGGAGCGTTGTTGTGAACCCCCCAAAAACACGCCCCGCGTTTTCAAAATACGGGCCGAAACAGGT
>NZ_JBHWEB010000176.1:0-14320 GCF_042734395.1 Amycolatopsis sp. NPDC059657
GAGACAGGGTATGGCCGGTCAGAACCGGCCATACCGCTCACGACACCACGGATGGCCGGTCAGGACTTGTGGTCGGTCTTGTCCGAAGACTCAGCCGGTTCGGGCTCCTCCGGCTTGTCGAAGCTCTCCGGCAGGCGCTTGAGGTGCTTCGTCATCGACCGCACCAGGAACGCGACGGCGATGAGGAACAGGATCAGCACCAGCAGCCCGACCGGTGACGACTTCCCGAAGTCCTCGCCCTGCCCGCCCTTGTCGGTGCCCGGCTGCTGCTGGGTGAACACCAGCGCGGCCGAGGTCAGCGGCAGGACGGCGAAGGACGGCAACGCGGCACTCATGTGCCCACCTTCTCCCTGATTCCGGCGAACAGATCATCCTCCGGCAGCGTGCTGTCCACCAGTGAGCGGACCAGCTCGTACTCCTCGGTCGGCCAGGTCTCGCGCTGGATGTCACGCGGGACGGCGAACCAGCGGCTCTTCGGGTCGATCTGCGTGGCGTGCGCCTTGAGCGCCTCGTCACGCGCCTCGAAGAAGTCGGCGCATTCGACGCGGGTGGTCACGCGCTCCATGACGTCGGACTTGTCCGGATCCCACTTCTCCAGCCACTCGGCGTACGGCGACTCGATGCCCGCCTCGATCAGCGCCTCGTGGAAGGCGAGCATCCTGGCCCGCGAGAAGCCGTGGATGTAGTAGAGCTTCAGCGGCTGCCACGGGTCGCCGGCGTCGGGGAACCGGTCCGGCTCGGCGGCGGCGTCGAACGCGGCCATCGAGATCTCGTGGGTGCGGATGTGGTCGGGGTGCGGATAGCCGCCGTTCTCGTCATAGGTGAGGATGACGTGCGGGCGGAACTCGCGGATCGCGCGGACCAGCGCCTCGGTGGACTCCTCGAGCGGCACGACCGCGAACGAGCCCTCCGGGACCGGGGGCAGCGGGTCGCCCTCCGGCAGGCCGGAGTCGACGAACCCGAGCCACTTGTGCTGCACGCCGAGGATCTTGGCGGCGCGCGCCATCTCCTCGCGG
Organism: Amycolatopsis sp. NPDC059657; assembly: GCF_042734395.1. Taxonomy (NCBI): domain Bacteria; kingdom Bacillati; phylum Actinomycetota; class Actinomycetes; order Pseudonocardiales; family Pseudonocardiaceae; genus Amycolatopsis; species Amycolatopsis sp. NPDC059657. Next base: position 1,017 of record NZ_JBHWEB010000176.1, read on the forward strand.
CGGATCTCGGTCATGTTGGCGAGCACTTCCGGCCGGTCCATCGCCGGGTTGAGCACGCTGCCCGCCTCGCCGCCGGTGGCGGTCACCACGAGCACCTCGTGCCCCTCGGCGGCGTACTTCGCCATGGTGGCGGCGCCCTTGCTCGACTCGTCGTCCGGGTGTGCGTGCACGGCCATCAGGCGCAACTTCAGCTCAGTTCCCACCACGGCGCAAACGACCCCTTCTCCTCAGGTATTCCTGGACCCCCAGCGGGCGCCCGCCCGGCCCCGCGCGGATACTCGGGGCAGACGTTTCAGCTCCATTGTCCTCATCAGTACGACAACTTCGATCGGAGGCCCTGGTTGGGCGCCGAAACAGCCGTCCCGGCCCGGCCCGAAGGCCGCTACGGACCCACGCGCGGCGCGCGGCGGCAGCGCCCGTGGGGACGCTGGCTGTTCGGGGTCGTCGCGGTGGCGGTCAGCATGGGTGTGGCCTATGTCGCTTACGCGAACCTCGGCACGGCACCGATCGAAGCCCAGCGGGTCGGTTTCTCGATCAAACCGGACAACGCGATCGAAATCGTCATGGATGTCACACGAGACGAGCCCGGCAGGCCAGGCGTGTGCATCGTGCGCGCCCGCGACCTGAGCGGGGCGGAGAACGGGCGAAGGGAGATCCTCGTTCCAGCCGGCGGCGGGACCATGCGCCTGAGTACCGTCATCCGGAGTACCGGGGAGCCGGTCACGGCGGATATTTTCGGCTGCTCATACGACGTACCACGCTACCTGTCAACCTCATAGCGGCCAACGGGGTGAAACGCGCGCTCAACGCCTGAGAACAGGCCAATGGAGCGGCGTCGGACAGTCGCGTCGTGTTATCCTGATCTACCGGCACGGCCCACGACGGGCCGTGTTTTTCCTTTATCTCAGCCACGCGTGCAAGCCATGCGCGCGTGGAGGCCGGCTTGTATACCCAAGCCTGGCAGGCCCAACGAGGAGATGGTGACCGTGAGCGACACCAAGGTGACCTGGCTGACTCAGGATGCCTACAACAGGCTCAAGCACGAGCTCGACGAGCTCATCGAGCAACGTCCGGTCATCGCAGCGAAGATCAATGACAGCCGGGAAGAGGGCGACCTCAAGGAGAACGGTGGCTACCACGCCGCCCGCGAGGAGCAGGGCCAGCACGAGGCCCGGATCCGCCACCTCCAGGAACTCCTCCGTGCGGCCAAGGTGGGCGAAGCGCCCGCCAACGACGGCACCGCCGAGCCCGGCAAGATCCTGACCGTCCGCTACGAAGGTGACGACGAAGACGAGCAGTTCCTGCTCGCCACCCGCGAAGAGGGAGCTCAGGGCGAGCTGGACGTCTACTCGCCCGAGTCGCCGCTCGGCAAGGCGCTGCACGGCGCCAAAGAGGGTGAGACCCGCGAATACGCCCTGCCCAATGGGAGCCTGCAGAAGGTGACCCTGGTCAAGGCGGTGCCCTACACCGGTAACTGATCCGGTAACCCAACACCTGCGATGCCCGGCCATGGTTTTCCATGGCCGGGCTTGCATGTGCGGGGTGGGTTTGGCCCAGGCCGAAAGTAGAGCCGACCGTGCATGTGTATGGCTAATCTGCTGCTGTGAACCTTCCGATCTGCGCTACTTGCGGGATGCAGTACGCCGCGCCGCGGGCCGACTGCCCCATCTGTGAAGACGACCGTCAGTGGGTGCCCGAGTCCGGGCAGCAGTGGACCGATCTCGAGACGCTCCGCGCCGGCGAGTACCGGGTCCGCGCCGAAGAAGAGGGCGAAGGCGTGATCGGCCTCGGCGCCGAGCCGCGGTTCGCGATCGGCGAGCGAGCGCTGGTGGTCAAGGCCGAGGGCGGCAACTTCCTCTGGGACTGCTTCGCCTACCTCGACGACGAGGTGGTCGCCAAGGTGACCGAACTCGGCGGCATCACCGGGATCGCGATCAGCCACCCGCACTACTACACGACGATGGTCGAATGGGCGCACGCCTTCGACGTGCCCGTCTACCTGCACGAGAACGACCGGCAGTGGATCGGCAGGCCCGATCCGTCGCTCGAGCTGTGGAGCGGGAGCAAGCTCGACGTCGCGCCGGGGCTGACGCTGCTCAACCTCGGCGTGCACTTCGCGGGCGGGACGGTCATGCACTGGGATCGCGGCGCGCTGTTCAGCGGTGACATCGTGCAGGTCATCCCCGACCGTTCGCACGTCGGGTTCATGTACAGCTACCCGAACTACATCCCGGAGCGGCCGGAGATCGTCCGGCACGCCGCCGAGCTGCTGGAACCGTACGAGTACGAGCAGATCTACGGTGCCTGGTGGGGCGCGGTCGTGCGCTCGGACGGGGCCGCGATCGTGCAGAAGTCGGCACGCCGCTACCTCAAGCACGTCCTCTGACAGCCAGGGGTCGTGAGTGGCACGGCCGGTTCTAACCGGTCATACCACTCACGAGTCCCTGGCTGTGCGCTCGAGCAGGGGGCGGACGCGGGGTGGGACAGGCGTCGAGAGCGCGATGGACGTCGACGTGCGGAGCACGTCGGGCACGCTGACCACCTCGTCGATCACGCGCTGGAGGTCGTCGTGGGTGCGGGCGACCATGCGGACGAAGAGGTCGCCCTGGCCCGTGGTCGCGTGGACTTCGCAGACCTCGTCGATCGCCGACAACGCCGCGGACACCTCCGAGCGGCGGCCTTGGGCTATCTCGAGCACCGCGAACGCGGTGAGGCCGTAGCCCATCGCGGCGAGGTCGAGGTCGGGCGGGAAACCGGTGAGGATGCCTCGTGCGGTCAATCTGTCGAGGCGGGCTTGGATGGTTCCGCGTGCGACGCCGAGCCTGCGCGCACATTCGAGCACGCCCAAGCGGGGCGAGTCGGTCAGCAGCAGGAGAAGGCGTGCGTCGAGCGCGTCCAGTTCGGGCATACACAGATTGTCCACTATGACAGCGTTTCCCCCAACCATACTGCGCAGATTGTCCAGCGAAATCGACGGCCATTGCCCATCTTGACCGGTGGTCTCATCCTTCGGGTATGACGCACACACTCGAACCCGCCAGTGAAAGCGCCGCCGTTCTCGACGACGTCAGCTACGACCAGCTGCGTCAGCTCGTCGGACTGGTCGATCACGACGAGTCGCGTGACCCCTTCCCCGTCAAGGCGATGGACGCGGTCGTGTTCGTCGCGGGCAACGCCACCCAGACCGCGTGGTTCTACCAGGTCGCGTTCGGCATGCAGCTCGTCGCGTACTCCGGCCCCGAGACCGGCCACTACGACCGCAAGTCGTACGTGCTGAAGTCCGGCTCCGCGCGCTTCGTGATCAGCGGCGGCGTGCGTCCCGACTCCCCGCTGCTCGACCACCACCGCCGTCACGGCGACGGTGTCACCGACCTGGCGCTCGAGGTGGCCGACGTCGACAAGTGCGTCGAGCACGCCCGCTCGCAGGGCGCGACCATCCTCGAAGAGCCGCACGACGTTTCCGACGAGCACGGCACCGTCCGCATGGCCGCGATCGCCACCTACGGCGAGACGCGCCACTCGCTGATCGACCGGTCGCGCTACACCGGCGTCTACCTGCCCGGCTACGAGCCACGCGAGAGCGCCGTCCAGCGCGCCGAGAGTGCGCCGAAGCGGCTGTTCCAGGCCATCGACCACTGCGTCGGCAACGTCGAACTCGGCAAGATGGACTACTGGGTCGACTGGTACCACCGTGTCATGGGCTTCGTGAACATGGCGGAGTTCGTCGGCGACGACATCGCCACCGACTACTCCGCGCTGATGAGCAAGGTCGTCTCCAACGGCAACCACCGCGTCAAGTTCCCGCTCAACGAGCCCGCGATCGCGAAGAAGAAGTCGCAGATCGACGAGTACCTCGAGTTCTACGGCGGCGCGGGCTGCCAGCACATCGCGCTGGCCACCAACGACATCATCGCCACGGTCAACGCCATGCGCGCGGCGGGCATCGAGTTCTTGGAGACGCCCGACTCCTACTACGACGACCCGGAACTCCGCGCCCGCATCGGCGAGGTCCGCGTCCCGATCGAGGTGCTCAAGGAGCACCGGATCCTCGTCGACCGCGACGAAGACGGCTACCTGCTGCAGATCTTCACGAAGCCGATCGGCGACCGGCCGACGGTGTTCTACGAAATGATCGAGCGCCACGGCTCGCTCGGCTTCGGCAAGGGCAACTTCAAGGCGCTCTTCCAGGCCATCGAGCGCGAGCAGGAGCGTCGCGGGAACCTCTAAACCACGGTGTAACCCGCGGCCTGGAGCGCACGCGCGACTTCTTCGCAGTGCTCCGGGCCGCGGGTTTCCAACGCGAGCGAGATATCCACCTCGCCGATCGCGAGCGCACCGGAAATCCGGGAGTGCTCGACATCGATCACGTTGACGCCCATGGAACTCACGCGCGACAACACCGCGACCAGTGACCCCGGCCGGTCCGGCACACGCAAGCGGAGCTTGAGATAACGTCCGCCGTCCGTCATGCCGCGTTGGATGATCTGCAGCAGCAGCAACGGATCCACGTTCCCGCCGGACAGGATCGCCACGATCGGCGGCGTGAACGCGCCAGGGTGTTGCATCAGCGCGGCGACGACGGCAGCGCCAGCCGGTTCGACGACCAGTTTGCGGCGCTCCAGGCACAACAGCACCGCGCGGGACAAGGATTCCTCGGTCACCGTGACGACTTCGTCGACCAGGTCGGCGACGTGGGCGTAGCTGACCTTGCCGGGTTCGCCGACCGCGATGCCGTCGGCCATGGTGTGCATTTCCTTGAGCCGTATCGGTTTTCCCGCCGCCAACGACGCCGGATAGGCCGCGGCGTCCTGCGCCTGGACGCCGACCACGCGCACTCCGGGGCGGGTCGCCTTGACGGCAGCCGCGACGCCGCCGACCAGACCGCCGCCGCCGGTCGCGACCAGGATGGTCTCGACCTCGGGGACCTGCTCGAGGATCTCCAGGCCGACCGTGCCCTGCCCGGCGATGATGTCCTCGTGGTCGAAGGGGTGGATGAAGACCGCGCCGGTGCGCTCGCCGAACGCGATGGCCTCGGCGAGCGTCTCCTCCAGCACCGCGCCGTGCAGGTGGACGTCGGCGCCGTAGCCCTTGGTCGCGGCCAGTTTCGGCAGCGGCGCGCGCTCCGGCATGAAGACCGTCGACTTGGCTCCGAGCAAGGAAGACGCCAGCGCGACGCCCTGCGCGTGGTTGCCAGCGCTCGCCGCGACGACGCCGCGCGCACGTTCCTCTTCGGACAGACCGTGGATGCGGGTGTACGCGCCCCTGATCTTGAACGAGCCGGTGCGCTGGAGGTTTTCGCACTTCAGGTACACCGGGCCACCGTGCAGGCTCCGCAGGTCGCTGGCGTGTTCCATCGGCGTTCTACGGGTCACTCCCTCGAGCAGCTTCCTGGCCTGAAGGATCTGCTCGATGCTCACCAGTCGCATGGGGCGGATCATGCCATTTCACAGGCTCCTCACATAACAAGGAAGTGAGGTCCGGGTATCCTTGGCTACGGCAACGATCGGTGATCCGGGAGTGACAATGGCACGGGGGAACGAAACGGGCGTACTGCGCCGGCTGCGCGCGACCCGTTCGGCCAGTGTCGTTCCCCTGGTCGCGGCGGTCGCCTCGGCGATCGCGCTGACCGGCGCCGCGGTGTACACCGTCGATCACGCGACCTGCGGGGTTCCGGCCCAGTACATCCGCCACGACAGCCACGTCGAGCTGGTCGGCGGCTGCGTCGACGGCTCCGAGATCGACGCGCCCGCGCACCCCGCGCCGCTCGAGGACGCGTCCGGCAACTACAGCCGGTAGACAGCACGAAGGCCCCCTTGCGCGAAAGCGAAAGGGGGCCTTCGTATGTCAGGTCTAGCCCAGCGCGGCGCGCAGATCCGCGACCAGGTCGCGGCCGTCCTCGATGCCGACCGAGAGGCGCAGCAGGTTCGACGGGACCTCCAGCGTGGAGCCTTCGGTGCTGGCGTGCGTCATCTTGCCGGGGTGCTCGATCAGCGACTCGATGCCGCCGAGCGACTCGGCGAGGATGAACAGCTTCGTGCGCGCGGCGACGTCCAGCGCGGCCTGCTCACCGTCGACGTGGGTGAACGAGACCATGCCACCGAAGCGGCGCATCTGCTTGGCGGCGATCTCGTGCCCGGCGTGGTCGGTCAGTCCCGGGTAGTAGACGGTCGAGACCTTCGGGTGCGCGGCCAGCATCTCGACGACGCGCTCGGCGTTGTCGCTGTGCCGGTCCATGCGCAGCGCCAGCGTCTTCATGCCGCGCAGGGTGAGCCACGCGTCGAACGGGCCCGGCACGGCGCCCGCGGCGTTGCGGATGAAGAACAGCTCCTCGTGCAGCTCGTCCTCGTTGGTCACCACGGCGCCGCCGACGACGTCGGAGTGCCCGCCGATGTACTTGGTGGTCGAGTGCAGCACGATGTCCGCGCCCAGCGCGAGCGGGTTCTGCAGGTAGGGCGTGGCGAAGGTGTTGTCGATGACCAGCCGCGCGCCCGCGCTGTGCGCGATACCGCCGAGCGCGGCGATGTCGGCGATGCCGAGCATCGGGTTGCTGGGCGTCTCACACCAGATCAGCTTGGTCTCCGGCCGGATCGCGGCCCTGACCTCGTCGATCTTGGACAGGTCCGCGACCGTGTGCTCGATGCCCCACAGGCCCAGCACCTTGTCGATCAGCCGGAACGTGCCGCCGTACGCGTCGTTGCCGAGCACCAGGTGGTCGCCGGGACGCAGCACGGTGCGCAGCACGGCGTCGGTCGCGGCCATGCCGGACGCGAACGCGAGGGTGTGGCGTGCGCCTTCGAGCGCGGCCAACGCGTCTTCGAGCGCGGTACGGGTCGGGTTCGCGGTACGCGAGTACTCGTAGCCGCCCTCGCGCAGCCCGCCGACACCGTCCTGGGCGTACGTCGAAGTCTGGTAAATCGGCACGATCACCGCGCCCGTCCTCGGATCGGGCGCCTGACCGGCATGGATGGCGCGCGTCTCGAAACCGAGCGCCGAAAAGTCATCGACCATACGGACCAGCGTACGGCCCGTGGCGCTCGATCCCGACAGGTGGGATGGCTACCAAGGGCGCGGGTTCTCCGGGTAGTGGGGCGGCTGCTGGAGCGAATAGCCGGGCACGCCGTACGGCGGAGGAGGGAAGACCGGCCGCGGTGCCAGCCAGCGCGCGGTCGAGCTCAGCGAGGCGAGCACGACCGTGGCGACGGCGGGCAGCGCGGCGATCAGCATGACGAAGGCCGCCGGCATGATCCCGTGCGCGTAGACGCCGACCGCGCCGAAGACGATCGCGGTCGCGTACACCGCGATCGCCAGCGAGGCGCCGATGATCACGTTGAGCCGCCCTGCCGGTTTGCGCAGGAAGATCATGATCCCGCCGCCGATCAGCAGCCCGGCGAGTATCGGGTTCACGCCGACCGAGATGACGATGGACATGACGCTGACGAAGCTGCCGAGGTTCACCGCGCCCGCGACGGCGCCGACCAGGTGCACGAGGCCACCGAGGATGGCCAGCACGGCCGCGGTGATCGCGGTGCCGCCGCCAGGGCTCGGCGCGGGCGGCTGCTGGTGCGGGTACTGCGGTCCGGGGTACTGCTGGCCCGGGTACTGCTGATAGGTCATTTCCCGCTCACCACTGTCCCGGCGGATAACCGCCCTGCTGCGGCGGCGGTCCCTGCTGCGGGTAACCCTGCTGCGGATACCCCGGCTGTTGCGGATATCCCTGCTGCGGGTAACCCGGGTGCGGCGGATAACCGGGCGGCCGGCCGTATCCCGGCGGCATCGGCGGACGGCGCTTCAGCGCGGACATCGCCTTGGCGTACGCCGCCGTGCTCGGCAGCACCCCGAAGATCGCCGCCAGTATCCCGACGACCAGGCCGAAGCCGTACGCGGAGTTCGCCGGACCGCGGCCGGTGAAGATCCCTTCCAGGTACAGGCCGTACGGGAAGTCATAGAACACGGGCTTGAGCAGTACCACGAGCTCCCAGACCGCCACGCCGCCCATGATCAGGAACGCGCCCGGCGCGCGGTAGGTGGCCAGCATGATCACCCCGGTCAGCGCCGCGCCCGTGCAGATCAGCTCGGCGAACCACAGCGCGATGGCGCTGCCGGGCATCACCGACAGGTCCTCGATCGAGCCGATCACCGCGGAGCCCGCCAGCAGTACGAAAAATCCCGCGGCGATGCACGCCAGCGTGTGTGTCGCCGCGCCTGGCGGTTTGCCTTGCGGCGCCCCGTACTGCTGCGGCGGATACGGATATCCCATGCCTCCCCCTCCGGTTGATCACCAGCCCTGGGGATTGTATGCCGGGGGCTGTCCGTAGCCCCCGGGCGCGGAGGGCCGGTAGCGGAGGTACTTGAACGTCGGCGGCAGCACGGCGAGCAGCAGCACGATCGGCGCGCCGATCACGGCGACCGCGCGGACGATCTCGTCGATGCCGTTGAAGCTGAACACCGCCTTGAAGTAGTCGCCGACGGTGAGGTGCAGGGTGGCTTCCAGCGTGATCGCGGCGATGGCGAGCAGCGCGCCGAGGATGAGCAGGATGGCGCCGGCGAACGCGCGGAAGAACGCCATCAGCGAGCCGAGCAGCAGGCAGAACGCCGCGGTGAGCGCGACGCCGAGGTAGACGAGCGCCCTGGTGTCCAGGTCACCGATGCTGAAGCCGGACGGCAGTGAGATGAAGAGCTGGATGGGCACGTACGCGACGACACCCGCGACGAGCAGGCCGGCCAGTCCCGCCAGTACGGCAGTCGCCCCGCTCGGGCGGCGTTGCGGCGCGGGCTGGCCGTAGGCCGGGCCCTGCTGCTGCGCGTAACCATAGGGACCTGTCACAACTCCCCCAACTGGCGGCGAAAAGACGGTGAGCGCCCACCCTAACCCTCACAACGCCCGCCGGAAGAGGGAAAACCTCATCACAGCGAAAAAGTGATGCCCCGGTCGCGAGGCGACCGGGGCATCACTTTCGGTGATCAACTCACCACTGCTGAGGCGGCTGCCCGAACTGGCCGGGCTGCTGCGGCTGCTGGCCGGGCTGCCCGTACTGACCGGGCTGGCCCTGCTGGCCGAACTGACCAGGCTGACCGGGCTGACCCGGCTGCTGCTGGGGCTGGCCGTACGGCTGCTGCCCGAACTGACCGGGCTGCTGGCCCGGCTGGCCGAACTGGCCGGGCTGCTGCTGGGGCTGCCCGTACTGCGGCTGCTGGAACCCGCCGCTGGCCGGGTTGTGTCCGCCAGGCTGGCCGAAGCCGCCACTGGGCGGGTTGAACCCACCCGGCTGGCCGAACTGCTGCTGAGGCGGCTGGCCGAACTGGCCCGGCTGCCCGAAGCCACCGCTCGGCGGACCGCCGAAGCCACCCGGGGCGCCACCGAGCGCCGAACCGGAGCCGATACCGACGAACTGCTGCGTGGCCGGGATGAGCCCGAGCGCGCCGACCGCGCCGATCAGCAGGCCGAAGATCAGGGTCATCACGACCCTGGTCACGTCACCGAGGTCGGCGAGGAAGATGATCGAGAACAGCAGCAAGACGCCAGCACTGCCGACGATCACCCAGCTCGCAAGCTTGTTCTTCAGGAAGAGAAGCACGCCGCCGCCAATTGCCGCGAGCGAACCCAGCGTCAGCACGATCACGTAGAGCCACGCACGGCCACTACCTCCGCCGTCACACTTGCTCGCACTGACTCCGGCACGCTCGCTCATCGCCTTGCATGCCTCAACCGCCTGGTCACTGGGCGATTCAGGGATGTCACCCATCACCGTGAACATCAGGATCGCGCCGATCAGGCCCAGCAGCGCGACGACACCGGCGGCGATCATGCCGAACAGCGCGTTCTGGCCGCCCGCGGCGCCACCCGGAGGCGGACCGAAACCGGGAGGCGGACCGCCGAAGCCCTGCTGCGGCTGGCCGAAACCACCCTGGCCCTGCGACGGGTCGAAGCCCTGCTGCTGCGGCGGCGGGAAACCCTGCTGCTGGCCGCCGAAGGCGCCGGGGTTCTGCCCGTAGCCTCCGTAAGCGCCTGCCGACGGGTTGTCCGCGGCGCTCGGCGGCGGGGCGTAGGGAATCGCGGCAGGCGGCTGCGAGCCGGGCGGGACCAGCTGGGTCGACTCGCCGGGAGCGTCACCGCCACCGCCGACCGGGTTCACCATCTGCGTCGCGTTGGGGTCACCGACCGGGTTCACCACCTGGGTGGCGCCCGCGTCGCCCGGACGCTGCGGCTGGACCACCTGGGTCGGCTCCGGGCTGTCGCCGAACGTGCCGCCTCCCTGGGGCTGGCCCGGCTGCACGACCTGGGTCGGCTCCGGCGAACCGAAGGGATTGTCTTGCTGCGGCTGGGGACCACTCGGCGGGCCCTGCTGTGGCTGGCCGCCACCCCAAGGCTGGTTCGGTGGCTGCGGAGCACTCATGTGGGACTTCCCCCTTGACGAGGACCTGAAAGTTCTGCTCGCCGGACACGCTAGTGCATGCCGAGGTAGGGCGCTGGTAACGCCCCACCCCGGTCCCGCGATCTGATCAGGTTAACGACCTGCGAGGAAGCCCAGCAGGTCGTGCCTGGTGACCACACCGGCCGGCTTGCCGTCGATGAGCACCAGCGCGCCGTCGGCGCCCGAGAGCGCCTTCATCGCGGAGCTCACCTGCTCACCGGCGCCGATGGTCGGCAGCGGCGGCGACATGTGCTTGTCCAGCCGGTCGGCGAGCTGCGCCTTGCCGGTGAACAGCGCGTCGAGCAGGTCACGCTCGTTGACCGCGCCGACCACCTCTGCCGCCATGACCGGCGGCTCCGCGCTGACGACGGGCATCTGGCTGACGCCGAACTCCGACAGGATCGCCACCGCTTCGGCGACGGTCTCGTTCGGGTGACTGTGCACGAGGCTGGGCAGGCTGCCGCTCTTCTTGGTCAGCACGTCGCCGACGGTGGCGCCGGAGGATTCCGGCGGGAGGAAGCCGTAGGACGACATCCAGTCGTCGTTGAACACCTTGGTGAGGTAGCCGCGGCCGCCGTCGGGCAGCAGCACGACGATGACGTCGTCGGGGCCGCAGCGCTCGGCGAGCTTCAGCGCGGCGGCGACGGCCATCCCGCACGAGCCGCCTACGAGCAGGCCCTCTTCGAGCGCGAGGCGGCGGGTGATGTCGAACGAGTCGGCGTCGGAGACGGCGATGATCTCGTCGGCGACACCGCGGTCGTAGGTCTCCGGCCAGAAGTCCTCGCCGACGCCCTCGACCAGGTACGGGCGGCCGGTGCCACCCGAGTAGACCGAGCCCTCGGGGTCGGCGCCGATGACCTTGACGCGGCCCTCGCTGGCCTCTTTGAGGTAGCGGCCGGTGCCGGAGATGGTGCCGCCGGTGCCGACGCCCGCGACGAAGTGCGTGATCTTGCCCTCGGTCTGCGTCCAGAGCTCGGGACCGGTCGAGTGGTAGTGGCTCGCCGGGTTCTCCGGGTTGGCGTACTGGTTCGGCTTCCACGCGCCCTCGATCTCGCGCACGAGCCGGTCGGACACGTTGTAGTACGAGTCGGGGTGCTCCGGCGCGACCGCGGTCGGGCAGACGACCACGCGGGCGCCGTACGCCTTGAGCACGTTGCGCTTGTCCTCGCTGACCTTGTCAGGGCAGACGAACACGCACTTGTACCCCTTGCGCTGGGCGACCATGGCCAGCCCGACGCCGGTGTTGCCCGAGGTCGGCTCGACGATCGTGCCGCCGGGCTTCAGCTCACCGGAGCGCTCGGCCGCCTCGATCATGCGCAGCGCGATGCGGTCCTTGACGCTGCCGCCGGGGTTGACGTACTCGACCTTCGCGAGCACCAGGGGCTGTAGCCCTTCGGTGAGCGCGTTCAGCTTGACCAGCGGGGTGTTGCCCACGAGATCGGCAATATGCTCGACGTAATCCACGCGGACAGCCTACGTGCGGAGGCCGGACATCGCGTGTGAGACGGCTTCCTTTGACCCGCGCGCCGGGGTGGACGAGTATGAGGTGAGCAACCGCTTAGCACGAAGGAGTGTTCTGCCATGCCCGAAGCCGTCATCGTCGCCACCGCGCGGTCCCCGATCGGGCGGGCCGGTAAGGGCTCACTGGTCGGCATGCGACCGGACGACCTCACCGTGCAGATGGTGCGGGCAGCGCTGGCCAAGGTGCCGCAGCTCGACCCCGCCGCGATCGAAGACCTCATGCTCGGCTGTGGCCTGCCCGGCGGCGAATCCGGGTTCAACATGGGCCGCGCGGTCGCCGTCGAACTCGGCTACGACCACCTGCCGGGCTGCACCGTCACCCGCTACTGCTCGTCGAGCCTGCAGACCACCAGGATGGCGCTGCACGCGATCAAGGCAGGCGAGGGCGACGTGTTCATCTCCGCCGGCGTCGAGACCGTCTCACGGTTCGCCAAGGGCAGCTCGGACTCGTGGCCGGACACGCACAACCCGCTGTTCGCCGACGCCGAGGCACGCACCAAGGCGACCGCCGAGACCGGCGCCGACAGCTGGACCGACCCGCGCGAGAACGGGCAGCTGCCCGACGTCTACATCGCGATGGGCCAGACCGCGGAGAACCTGGCGCGGCTGAAGAACGTCTCGCGCGAGGAGATGGACGAGTTCGGTGTCCGCTCGCAGAACCTGGCGGAGAAGGCCATCGCGGACGGGTTCTGGGCCAAGGACATCACGCCGGTGACGCTGCCCGACGGCACGGTCCTGTCGAAGGACGACGGGCCGCGCGCGGGTGTCACGCTCGAAGGCGTTTCCGGGCTGAAGCCGGTGTTCCGCCCCGACGGCCGGATCACCGCGGGCAACTGCTGCGCGCTGAACGACGGCGCGGCGGCGCTGGTCGTCATGTCGGACGTGAAAGCGAAGGAGCTGGGCATCACGCCGCTGGCGCGTGTCGTGTCCACCGGCGTTTCCGGGCTGTCGCCGGAGATCATGGGCTACGGGCCGGTCGAAGCGTCCAAGCGCGCGCTGGAACGCGCGGGCCTGGGTATCGGTGACATCGACCTGGTCGAGATCAACGAGGCGTTCGCGGCACAGGTCATCCCGTCGTACAAGGATCTCGGGATCGACATCGACCGGCTGAACGTCAACGGCGGCGCGATCGCGGTCGGCCACCCGTTCGGCATGACCGGCGCGCGGATCACGTCCACGCTGATCAACTCGTTGCAGCACCACGACAAGCAGTTCGGTCTGGAGACCATGTGCGTCGGCGGTGGCCAGGGCATGGCCATGGTCATCGAGCGCTTGAGCTAGTAAAAGCTCGTGCGCGTCGCGGGCGGTTGGAACCCCCCCCCGCGCGCCCGAGCCCCTTTGGAGGGGATAGCGGTGGGGGGGGGCGCCCCG
>NZ_JBHWEB010000177.1:0-14263 GCF_042734395.1 Amycolatopsis sp. NPDC059657
GAGACAGGTTCTAACCGCCCGCAACGCTCACGACCCCTTAAGCGCTGCCGCGGCGAGGTCGCGGCACTCGGCCAGGGTTTTGGTGCGCAGGGCGGCGCGGACCGCGGGGACGGCTGGCGCCGACATCGAGAGGCTGGTGATGCCCATGCCCGCGAAGATCGGCGCGAGGCCGGGGTCGCTCGCGGCCTCGCCGCAGATGCCGACCGGCTTGCCCGCGCGGGTGCCTGCCTCGGCGACGCGGGAAACCAGGTGCAGCAACGCGGGCTGCCATGGATCGAGGAGCGGGCCGAGTTCGCCGAGCATGCGGTCGGCCGCGAAGGTGTACTGCGACAGGTCGTTCGTGCCGATCGAAACGAAGTCGACCTCCGCCAGTATCGCGTCGGCCAAAATGGCCGCGGCGGGGATCTCGATCATCACGCCGACACGCGAGATGCCCTGCGCACGCGCGAGGCGCGCGAACTCGGCCGCCTCGGCGGGCGTCGCGATCATCGGTGCCATCACCTGAACTCGGGCGTCGTGATCCCCTGCCGCCAAAGCGATCGCCTGAAGCTGGGCTTCGAGCAACGCGGGCTTCCGCACGCCGATCCGGTAACCACGAACACCGAGCGCGGGATTGGGTTCGTCGCCGGTGTTGGCGAACGGGACCGGTTTGTCCGCGCCCGCGTCGAGCGTCCTGATGACCACCGGCCTTCCGCCGAACTCGGCGAACACCTTGCCGTAGGCGGAACGCTGCTCGTCGACCGTGGGCGCTTCGGTGCGGTCGAGGAACAGGAATTCTGTGCGGAACAGCCCAACCCCTTCGGCGTCGGACGAGGGAACGGCCGCACCGCCCACGTTCAGCAGCAGCTTGACCGGGTGGCCGTCCTTGGTCGAACCAGGGCCAGAGTGCCGCGCGAGTTCCGCACGGGCCAGCGAGGCCTGCCGCTCGACCTCGGCCACCACGGTGGGGTCCGGATCGCGGACGACCGTGCCCGCGGTGCCGTCGACCAGCACCTCGTCGCCGTCGGCGAGCCCGGCCGCCGCCGCGCACGCGACCACCGCCGGGATGCCGAGCGCACGCGCGACGATCGCCGTGTGACTGGTCGGGCCGCCCTTCTCGGTCACGATCGCGAGCACCTGCGCAGCGTCCAGAGTCACCGTGTCCGCGGGTGCGAGGTCGGCACTGACCAGCACATACGGCTTGTCCGACACCGGAAGTCCCGGCGGTGCGAGACCGAGCACCGAGGCGATCGCGCGGTCACGCAGATCGGCGAGGTCGGTGGTGCGCTCGGCGAGATAGCCGCCGAGCGCCGCCAGCTTCCCGATCTGGACGTCGAACGAGTCGCGCACCGCCCACGCGGCCGGTGAGCCGGCCTCGACAGCCGACCGGACGCCGTCTTCGATGGCCGGATCGGCCGCCAGTGCCGCCTGGACCTCCAGGATGTCCCGTGCCTCCCCGGTCAGCGGTTCGGCGCGGCGCTTGAGGTCCTCCGAGACCGCGAGCAGCGCCGCCACCGCCCGCGCGAGCTCGGCAGGCGCGTCGTCGGCGCTGCCGGGCCGCTCCGGCAACGCCGGTGGCGCGCTCATCCGCGCCACCGGCCCGAACACCGAGCCGGGACTCGCCGGGCTGCCGATCAACTCGTCCATCAGCTCAGTCCGGGCTCGATGGTCACCTTGATGGCCGTGCCGCTGCTGACGATGTCGATGGCCTCGAGCACACCGTCCAGCGGGAGCCGGTGGGTGATCAGGTCGGACACCGGCACGGCGCCGGTCGCGATCAGCTCCAGCGCCTGCTTGTTGTGCTCCGGGCTGGATCCGTTGGCGCCGTAGATGGTCAGCTCGCGGTAGTGCACGAGGTTCGAGTCGCAGGCGATGATCGGGTTGTCCTTCGGCAGCCCGCCGAAGAAACTGATCCGGCCACGCCGCGCCGCCATCCGCAGCGCGTCCTCCTGGGTCTTGCCCGCGGCGGCCG
Source organism: Amycolatopsis sp. NPDC059657 (assembly GCF_042734395.1). Taxonomy (NCBI): domain Bacteria; kingdom Bacillati; phylum Actinomycetota; class Actinomycetes; order Pseudonocardiales; family Pseudonocardiaceae; genus Amycolatopsis; species Amycolatopsis sp. NPDC059657. Next base: position 1,952 of record NZ_JBHWEB010000177.1, read on the forward strand.
CGGTGATGATCAGGTCGGCGCCCCGGCCCTGGGTCAGCTCCAGCACCTGCTCGACGGAGTCCACTTCGGACGCGCAGATCGCCGCGTCCGGCTTGACCAGGTCGGCGGCCATGTCGAGCCTGCCCCGGTTGAGGTCGACCAGATACACCGCGCCCGCGCCCTTGGCCCTGGCGAGGCGCACGTGCAGGCAGCCGATCGGACCGGCGCCGACGACCACGACCACGTCGCCCTCTTCGACACCGGCGAAGTTCTGTCCGTTGAGGACACACGCGAGCGGCTCGGCGACGGACGCCTCCGCGTAGCCCACGTTCTCCGGGATGCGGTTGAGCCCGTCCACTTTGAGCACGTTGCGCGGGACGATCATGTACTCCGCGAAACCGCCGTCGAAGTGGTAGCCCATGGACAGCTGGTTCGGGCAGATCGTCTGGTACCCGCGCAGGCATTCACCGCACTCACCGCACGGGATCGCCGCGATGACCTGCACACGGTCGCCGGCGGCCCAGCCGCTCACGTCGGCACCCACCTCGACGATCTCGCCCGCGATCTCGTGCCCGATGACCCGCGGCGGGTCGATGTGGTGATGACCGTGCCGGAAGATCTTCAGGTCGGTGCCACAGGTGGAGGTGTTGTGGACCCTGATCTTGATCTCACCAGGACCGGGCACCGGCTCGGGCGCCTCCTCGATCCGGATGTCACCGGGTGCGTAGAAGCGGGCGACCTTCACTGATTTTTCTCCTCACCAATGGTTTTCAGCAGCCGGATGACCGTCTCGGCGTCGGCCGCCGAGCGGAGTTCCGCCGCTTTGTCGTCGTCCAGCAGGACGTGGGCCAGCGCCGAGAGAATGCCGACCTGTTCGGACCCGTTCGCCGCGATGCCGACGCACAGGCGGACGTCGTGCCCGCCCCAGTCGACACCGTCGGGGAACTGCAGTACCGCAAGGGAAGTGCGCTTGACGAACTCGCGCGACGCGTCGGTCCCGTGTGGAATGGCCACCTGGGCGCCGATGAAGGTCGACACCGACTGCTCGCGTTCGTGCATCGCGGGCAGGTAGTCCGCTGACACCGCGCCGATTTCCAGCAGTACCTTGCCGACCTGATCGATCGCGTCCTCGCGGGACGTGGCCGTGCAGCCGAGCCGGATGCCGTCGGCCGAAAGCGTTTCAGTCGGCAAGGGAACCGCCTCCGGAGATCGCCGCCTCCACCCGGTCGAACAGCGGGTCGCCGAGGAAGCTCTGGAAGCCCAGCACGACGGCGTCACCGGAAGCCTTGCGCGCACGGGAAACCAGGCCTTCCTGGCACAGCACCAGCTGCGCGTCGGCCGGGATCTCGTCGACCGGGGTGTGCTCCACCTTGACCTTGTACGGCTTGAGCCGCTTGGCCAGCTGGGAGGCGACCATCACGCTGCTGCCCATCCCGGCGTCGCAGGCGATGATGACCTTCTTGATGTCGCTTCCTTCGATGCTGCTCATCGGTGAACTCCCTTTCAGGCGACGGATCCGCCGTTGGCGACCTGCTGGCTGGTTTCCTCTTCGGCGGCGCCGCGGCCGAACTTCAGCAGCACGGCACTGATCATGAACGACACCGCGGCGGCGATCGCCACGCCGAGGATCACCCCGAAGAAGCCGCCCTTCGGCGTCACCGCGAGCACGGCGATGATGCTGCCCGGCGACGGCGTCGCGGTGAGCCCGGCGCCGGTGATGCTGAAGACGAGCACACCGGCGGCGCCACCGGCGATGGCGGCGAGGATCAGGCGGGGCGCGGCGAGGATGTACGGGAAGTAGATCTCGTGGATGCCGCCGAGGAACTGGATCAGCATCGCGCCGGGCGCGGTGGCCCGCGCGGTCTTCGCGCCGAACAGGGTGATCGCCAGCAGGATACCGAAGCCGGGGCCCGGGTTCGGCTCGATCAAGAACGCGATCGACTTGCCCTGCTCCAGCGCCTGCTGCACGCCGAGCGGGCTGAGCACGCCGTGGTTGATCGCGTTGTTGAGGAACAACACCTTCGCCGGTTCGACGATGATCGAGACCAGCGGCAGCAGGTTCGCCTCGACCAGTGTCCGCACGCCGGAACCGAGTGCCTTGGTGATGCCCTGCACCACCGGGCCGATGGCGACCATGCCGAGAATGGCCATCGCGCCGCCGATGATGCCGGCGCTGAAGTTGTTGACCAGCATTTTGAAGCCGGGGTGGGTCTTCGAGCCGACCTTGTCGTCCCAGAGCTTCAGCAGATAGGCGGTCAGCGGGCCGATCGCCATGGCGCCGAGGAACATCGGGATGTCCGCGCCGACCACGATGCCGATGGTCGCGACCGCGCCGACGACCCCGCCGCGGTGCCCGTGCACCAGGCGGCCGCCGGTGAACCCGATCAGCACCGGCAGCAGGATCTTGATCATCGGCTCGACGAGCAGCGCGAACTTCGCGTTCGGCAGCCAGCCCGACGGGATGAACAAGGCGGTGATCAGGCCCCAGGCGATGAACGCGCCGATGTTGGGCATGACCATGCCGGCGAGATGACCGCCGAACCGCTGAACCGTGACCCTGGCCTGCTGCGCCCTGGATGGGGCGGTTTCCGATTTAGTCATCGTTGACTTCCCGCTTTTCTAGGAATGGGTGATACGCGCGACGCGCACAACACGGCCTTTGATGTCCTCGACGCCCGGCATGGTGCTGCCGGGCAGTGAAACGGCGGCGGCGCCCCAGGCGACGGCCTCGGAAAGCGCTTCGGGCCCTTGCCCGCCCGCGGAAAGGAAACCGGCGAGCAGCGCGTCACCGGCTCCGACGGAACTGCGTACTTCGGCGGCGGCGTCGGCGTGCCACACGCCTTCGCCGTCGACCAGCACCGCGCCCTCGGCGCCCAAGCTGGCGAGTACCGCACCGGCGCCCCGCGCGCGCAGTTCGTGCGCGGCCTGGACGACGTCGTCGAGCGTCGGCAGCTCGCGGCCGACGGCCTCCTCCAGTTCGTGGAGGTTGGGCTTGATCAGCGCGGGCTTGGCGGCGACCGCCGCGACGAGTGCCGGTCCGCTGGTGTCGACGGCGACGCGGACGCCTTCGCCGGTCAGCCTGGCGACCAGCCCGGCGTAGAAGTCCACCGGCGCGCCGGGCGGGAGGCTGCCCGCGAGCACGACCCAGGTGGCGTCGGCGATGTTGGCCAGCGCGGCGTCCCTGATCGCCTCGGCGTCGGCAGGGGTCAGCGAGGGGCCGGCCTCGTTGAGTTTCGTGACGGTGCCGTCCGGCTCCACCACGCTGACGTTGCAGCGCACCGACCCCGTTGTCGGCACACACACGACATCAACGCTGTCGGCGGTCAGCAGCGCGACGAGCTGGGCGCCCTCGGCTCCGCCGACCGGCACGACGGCGCGCGTCTTGACGCCGTTGCGGACCAGTGCCCTGGCCACGTTGACACCCTTGCCACCGGGGTGGACCTGCGTCCGCGAAGCCCGGTGCAGCTCGCCCCGCTCCAGCCGGTCCACCTCGATGGTCCGGTCGACGCTGGGGTTCGCCGTCACGGTCACGAACACGCGTACACCACCTCACACTCGCACCGGATGTTGGTTTGAGTGATTTTGCATGGTTCTACGTTGGTTTACAAGCCCGGTTGCCCGAACGGCCGGTCCAGTTGTCCCTTCGGACACCCTGAACCGGCCGTTCACCCGCGGTTTAGCTATTACGCGGGGCAACTAGACGAAGATAAATCAACATGTTCGGACATCGACTACTCGACGGTGACGCTCTTCGCGAGGTTCCTCGGCTTGTCGAGATCGCGGCCGAGCTTGCGCGCGACGTGGTACGCGAACATCTGCAGCGGGACACCCAGCAGGATCGGGTCCAGCTCAGGCTCGGACGCGGGCACCCGGATGACCGCGTCGGCCAGGTCGGCGGGCAGGTCGGTGTTGGTCACCACGATGACCGGCCCGCCCCTGGCCTTGATCTGCTCGACGGTGCCGATGTTCTTGGTCACCAGGTCGTCACCGGGCACGATCACGACCGACGGCATGGTCGCGTCGATCAGCGCGAGCGGGCCGTGCTTGAGCTCCGCGGCCTGGTAGGCCTCCGCGTGGATGTACGAGATCTCCTTGAGCTTCTGCGCGCCTTCGCGCGCGACCGGCCAGGCACGCACGCGGCCGATGTAGAACATGTGCTCGGCGTCGGCGAACCGGCCCGCGATCTCGGCGATCTCCGCGTCCAGCTTGAGGATCTCCGAAAGCAGCGACGGGAGCCCGGCGAGCGCGTCGACGATCCGCTTGCCGTTGGCCACCGAGAGGTCGCGCACGCGGCCCAGCGAGAGCGCGAGCATCGCGAAGGCGACACCCATGTTGGTCACGGCCTTCGTGGACGCGACCGAGACCTCCGGGCCCGCGTGCAGCAGCATGCCGCGGCCGCATTCGCGGGCGATCGCACTACCGGTCACGTTGACGATGCCGATCACCCGGCCGCCCTTGCGCTTGAGCTCGCGGATGGCCGACAGCGTGTCGGAGGTTTCGCCGGACTGGCTGACCGCGACGTAGAGCGTGTCGGTCTCGATCACCGGGTTGCGGTAGCGGAACTCCGACGCGGCCTCGGCGTCGGCGGGGATCCGCGCGAACTCCTCGACGAGGTTGGCGCCGACCTGGGCCGCGTAGTACGCCGAGCCGCAGCCGAGGAACTTGACCCGGCGGAAGGACCGCAGCTCGGTCGGGTCGAGGTCGAGGCCGCCGAGGTGCGCGGTGGCGAAGCGCTCGTCGAGCCTGCCGAGCAGTGCGCGGCGGACGGCGTCGGGCTGCTCGTTGATCTCCTTGAGCAGGTAGCTGTCGAAGCCGCCGAGCTGGTAGTCCTCGTCGATGACCTCGACCGTGGTCGGCGTCTTGACCGTGCGCTCGGCCTTGAGCGTCCTGGTGCGGAACTCGCTCGCGGTCAGCGTCGCCAGCTCGCCGTCGTCGAGGTAGACCACGCGCTGGGTGTGCCGCACGATCGCGGCCACATCGGAGGCGACGAACATCTCGCCGTCACCGATGCCGAGCACGATCGGGCTGCCGTTGCGCGCGACCACCAGCTCGTCGGGGTTCTTGCTGTCGAAGACGACCAGGCCGTACGCGCCGTCGACGCGCAGCAAGGCGGTGCGTACGGCGTCTTCGAGCGAGGCCGAGTCGCCGAGCGCGGCGGCGATCATGTGCGCGAGCGCCTCGCTGTCGGTCTCACTGGCGAGCGCGACGCCCTCGGCGACCAGCTCGGCGCGCAGGCGCTCGGAGTTCTCGATGATCCCGTTGTGCACCACGGCGATGCGGCCGGAGGCGTCGGTGTGCGGGTGCGCGTTCGCGTCGTTCGGCTCACCGTGGGTGGCCCAGCGGGTGTGCGCGATGCCCGCGGTGCCGGTCAGCCCGTCGTCGACGAGGTCACGCAGCTCGTCGACGCGGACGGCCGCCTTGACGACCTTGAGCCTGCCCTTGGCGACCACCGCGAGACCCGCCGAGTCGTAGCCGCGGTACTCCAGCCTGCGCAGCCCCTCCAGCAGGATGGGAACGGCCGCCTTCGGCCCGATGTACCCGACGATTCCACACATACGTTGACTCCTTGGTTAGCCGTACACGATCCGGCGCAGCTGCCGCTCGCTCGGCGGGACCGGCGCGACCGGCCTGCCCGCGAGTTCGCGGGCGATCTCAGGCCAGATCTGCGGGTTCTTACGCCCGCGACGTCGTAGTTCGGCATGCCGCCTGCGCACGAACTGCTCCGTGGTCTCGCTGAAGTACGCGACCACGTCCGCGACCACGCGCGCCGCCGTCTCCGCGGGCAGGCCCGCGGACATGGCGATGTAGCGCGTCAGTTCGGCGTGCGGTGCCGGATCCATCGGGCCACCTTGTCAGGCGGCTTTCGGGTTGGCCAAGTTTCTTGCCCGATTTCGGGCAAGAGTGAGGTCCGGCGCACACCAAGTGGACGAACGGACAGTTTCCAACATAAACTCACACAGACGGACTCTTGATCACGGGCGGTGCAGGTGTACGCACAGGAGCGGCAGCAGCTCATCCTCGACCGGGCCCGCCTCAACGGCCGGGTCGATGTAGCCGCGCTCGCCGACGAGTTCGCGGTCACCATGGAGACCATCCGCCGCGACCTCACGGTCCTCGAGCAGCACGGCGTGCTCCGCCGTGTCCACGGCGGTGCCATCCCGGCCGAGCGCCTCGGCTTCGAAGCCGCCGTCGAAACCCGCGAAAGCGTCATGACGGCCGAGAAGGACCGCATCGCCAAAGCGGCACTGGACCAGCTCCCCGCCGAGGGCGGCACGATCCTCCTCGACGCGGGCACGACCACGGCCCGCCTCGCGGCCCTGTTGCCGCCCGAGTCCGAGATGACGGTCGTGACCCATTCGGTCGGCATCGCGATGGCGCTGGCCACCCGCGCGAACCTGACGGTGATGCTGGTCGGCGGAAGGCTGCGCGGGCGCACGCTCGCTTCGGTCGACGCGTGGGCGTTGCACGCGCTCAGCGACACCTACGTGGACGTGGCTTTCCTGGGCACGAACGGGTTTTCACGGGCACGCGGGCTGACGACGCCCGACTCGGCCGAAGCGATGGTGAAGCGCGCGGCGATCGGCGCGGCGCGCCGGAGCGTGCTGCTGGCCGACCATACGAAGGCGGGCAACGACCAGTTCGCGCGCTTCGGCACGCTCGCGGACCTCGACGTGCTGATCACGGACTCGGGCATCGACACGACCCTCGCTTCCGAGATCGCGGGCGCCGGCCCCCAGGTCATCACGGTCTGAAGTGCTCGTGAGTGGTATGGCCGGTTAGAACCGGCCATACCACTCACGAGGCGTTTCAGGCGGTGGCGCTTTGGAGCTTCAGCGGGTCGCGGGGTGCGGCAGGCTTGGCGTCGAGCATGCGCTGGCCGAGTTCCTGCAACTGCTTGCGCCCCATGGCCTTGCGCACCTCGGGGAACCACTCGTCCTCTTCCTCTTCGACGTGGTGGCGGACGCTTTCGGTGAGCACCGTGACCTTCGCGTCGAAGCGCTCGTCCTCGGGGTCCATACCGGCGAGTTCGCTCATCAGCCAGACCACGACGTGATGCTCCTCGACACTTTCGAGGACGTGGGACTTCGTGTCCGGGGCCGCGGAACGGGCCGCCGGGTAGAAGATCTCCTCCTCGATGAACGCGTGGACCGTGAGCTCTTCGATGATGGAGTCGGCGAGCTTTCGCTTGGTGGCGTGGGCGTTCGGGCCCGCCTTCTCGAACTCCTTGAACAGCTTTTCCACGGTCTTGTGGTCATTTTTGAGCAACACGATCGCATCGGTCGACATCTCAGCCGGTTACCCGTGGCGCGTCAGGCCAAACACCGGGTGGGTGAACCCGAAGTGTGAGGCCGGCTGGATGCGGGTAGCCATGTTTCATGACGCGACCCGAACACACCACCACGGACGCTGGAATTCCAGTCGAAAGCGACGAGCATTCCCTCACAATCGGCCCGGACGGGCCGATTGTGCTGCACGATCACTACCTCATCGAGCAGATGGCGCAGTTCAACCGCGAACGGGTGCCGGAGCGTCAGCCGCACGCCAAGGGCAGCGGCGCGTTCGGCCGGTTCGAGGTGACCGCGGACGTCAGCGCCTACACGAAGGCCGCCGTGTTCCAGCCGGACACCGGGACCGAGGTGCTGGCCCGGTTCTCCACCGTCGCCGGGGAGCGGGGCAGCCCCGACACCTGGCGCGATCCGCGCGGGTTCGCGTTGAAGTTCTATACCGCCGAAGGTGTTTACGACATGGTCGGGAACAACACGCCGGTATTCTTCATCCGCGACCCGTTGAAGTTCCAGCATTTCATCCGCTCGCAGAAGCGCCGCGCGGACAACAACCTGCGTGATCACGATATGCAGTGGGATTTCTGGAGCCTGTCACCGGAATCGGCGCATCAGGTCACCTGGCTGATGGGTGATCGCGGCATCCCGCGGACCTGGCGGCATATGAACGGCTACAGCTCGCACACCTACCTGTGGGTCAACGCCCACAACGAACGCTTCTGGGTGAAATACCACTTCAAGACCGACCAGGGCATCGAGTTCTTCACCCAGGACGAGGCCGACCAGATGGCGTCGGCCGACACCGACTACCACACCCGCGACCTGTTCGAAGCGATCGAACGCGGCGAGTACCCGAGCTGGACGCTGCACGTCCAGATCATGCCGTTCGAGGAAGCCAAGACCTACCGGTTCAACCCGTTCGACCTGACCAAGGTGTGGCCGCACGGGGACTATCCGCTCATCGAGGTGGGCAAGCTGTCGCTCGACCGCAACCCCACCGATCACCACACCGAGATCGAGCAGGCCGCGTTCGAGCCGAACAACCTCGTACCGGGCATCGGCCCGAGCCCCGACAAGATACTGCTCGGCCGGATGTTCGCCTACGCCGACGCACACCGGTACCGCATCGGCGCGAACTACCGGCAGCTGCCGGTCAACGCGTCCAAGTCGCCGGTGCACAGTTACAGCAAGGACGGCGCGATGCGGTACACCAACGTCTCCGATCCGGTCTACGCGCCGAATTCCAAGGGCGGCCCGCACGCCGACACCGAGCGCTACGGCAAACCCGCGGGCTGGCACGCGGACGGCGAAATGGTGCGCACCGCGTACACCTTGCGCGAGCAGGACGACGACTGGGGCCAGGCGGGCACGATGGTCCGCGAGGTGCTCGACGACGACGCCAGGCAGCGGCTCACCGACAACATCGTCGGGCATCTGCTCAACGGCGTGAGCGAGCCGGTGCTGCGGCGTGCCTTCGAGTACTGGCGCAACGTCGACAAGAACCTCGGCGAGAACATCGAATCGGGTGTCCGCGCCAAGCAGGACGAGAAGGATCCCAAGGCGGACAAGCAGGGCAACCCCGCGCGGTCGAGCATGCAGGACAAAGCCTGAGGGGCCAGCGGTGCCGGTGGTGAAGTACGGCCGGATTCGCCGCTCGTCGACGCCGGAGCGTGCGCCCGTCTTCACTGGCGCACGATCAGCCGATGACGCGACCGGAGCTCGTGCCACACTCGATACGGAAACGAGAAACCCGATCGGCACAGCGTGAGGAGTACCCCCTATGTCCGTAGCGACCAAGGCACTCGCACCCGACCAGATCGACCAACTCGGCAAGGAACTGGACGTGGTGCGGCAGCGCGTGGTGGCCGAACTCGGCTCGGACGACGCCGACTACATCCACAATATCGTTCGGGTGCAACGATTCTGCGAGGTCAGTGGCCGTGCGCTGCTGTTCGCGGGCTGGTTCCCGCCCGCCTGGTTCGGCGGCGTCGCCGCGCTGGCGGTGTCCAAGATCCTGGACAACATGGAGATCGGCCACAACGTCATGCACGGCCAATACGACTGGATGAAGGACCCCGCGCTGAACTCGAAGGCCTACGAGTGGGACATGGTCTGCCCCGGCGAGCAGTGGCGCCGGTCAGTTCGAGCGCGCGGACGGCGATCAGGCGCAACGCCTCGGTCGGATCGCCTGCCGCCAGCAGTTCGGCGGTGACCTCGATGGTCGCCTCCAGCCAACGTTGGCGGCGATGCGGGTCCTCGCCCGAGCGCGCGTTGTCCACCTGCTCACTGTCGCACGGCCCGGACCGCCGCAGGTGACGTTCGACTGCCTAACGGGGACGTTCGCCACTGTGCGGCTGGGCGCCACCTCCCGGACAGTGGAGGTAACGCATTCCCCGGTCCCCGGAAGGCGAACAAATGAATACGCAGGTCAAGGCCGTTGGCACGCTCACCGAGGCACAGGTCCACGCGGTACTGACCGCGGCGACGGCGGCGCAGGACAGCCGCGCCGTCCACATCCGTTGCACCGCAACGATCATCGAGCTGTCCGCCGACCCGGCGCGCCGCGCGGTGGTGCTGGCCTGTGGTGCGGCGCTGCTGAACCTCCGGCTGGCGATCCGGGCGCTCGGCGTGCTCCCGATGGTCCAGCTGGTCCCCGATCCGGACAGGCCGGACCTGCTGGCCGTGGTACGCCCGCTGGGCAAACTGGTCGTCACCCCCGCCGAACGACGGCTGACCAACGCCATCCCGCGGCGCCGCACGGCGCGCGCTCCGTTCACCGGCCGCGCGGTCTCGTTACCGGTGCTCAACGGCCTGCGGCAGGCCGCCAAGGCCGAACAGGCCTGGCTGGCCACGCTCGGCGCCCAGCAGTTGCCGCCACTGCGCACACTGCTCACCGAAGCCGACCCTGCCCACACCGGGAACGGTTTCGTGGCGGACTCGCTGATCGCCGTCATCGGCTCGTTCCACGACGAGACGATGGCCCGCCTGCAAGCGGGACAGGCCATGCAACGGGTGCTGCTCGCCGCCACGGCGGGCGGGCTCTCGGCGGCTTTCCTGCCCTCCGTGGTGGAAAAGCCGGACACCCGCAGGCAGCTACGCGGCCTGATCGGCGGGGCGTTGTGGCCGCAAACCTTGCTGTGGCTGGGATACGAGGCCGGTCACGGGTGCTGAGCCTGGTCGCGGAGCTCGGTCGCCAGCACGGCGGCCTGGGTGCGCCGCGCCATGCCGAGTTTGCCGAGCAACCGGGAAACGTAGTTCTTGACGGTCTTCTCGGCCAGGTACATGCGCTCGCCGATCTGCCGGTTGGTCAGTCCCTCCCCGATCAGGTCGAGCAGCGTGCGCTCCCGGCAGGTCAACCCGGCGAGCGGCCCCGGCTCCTCGGTGGCCGCGCGCAGCCTCCGCATCAGCGCGGCGGCCGCCCGGTTGTCCAGCAGTGAGCGCCCCGCCCCCACCACCCGGACGGCGTCGACCAGCTCGGTCCCCTTGATGTCCTTGATGACGTAGCCCGCGGCGCCGGCGAGTATCGCGTCCGTCATGGCCTCCTCGTCGGTGAAGGACGTGAACATCAGGCAGCGCAGCGCGGGCAGCTTCGAACGCAGATCGCGGCACAGCTCCACACCGTTGCCGTCCGGCAGCCGCACATCGAGCAGCGCGACGTCCGGGCGCAGCGCGGGAACCCTGGCCAGCGCTTCGGAAACCGACGACGCCTGCCCGAGCACCGTCATGTCCGGCTCGTCGCCGATCAGCTCGGCGACGCCCCGGCGGACCACCTCGTGATCGTCGACAAGGAACACGGTCAGCATCGGACGCTCCAAGGGTCGGCACCGAGGACGACGCGGGCTCGGCCACTCACGTGCGAGATGCTCTCGACACGGCTGATCCTACGCCGCGGGGGTACACTCGGGTGATCACCCAGGACCCCGGTGCGCTGTCATCCGCGTCCAGGGAGGCCTGATGAATCCCCCCGTTTCCGTTCCGGCCGACGCTGCGCCCCAGCACGGTAGCGATTACGCGAAACTGTCCGTCATCGTCAGGAACGCGGGCCTGCTGCACCGGCGTCATGGCTACTACGCGCTCAAAAGCGGGCTGACACTGGCCGCGTTCGGCGGGGCCTGGGTGGGGTTCGCGTTTCTCGGTGCGTCATGGTGGCAGCTGTTCGTCGCGGCGTTCCTGGCGATGGCGTACACCCAGGTCTCGTTCCTCGGCCACGACGCCGGGCACAAGCAGATCTTCCGCCGCCGCCGTCACAACGATGCGGTCGGCTTCTCGCTGAGCGGGCTGGTCGGGATCAGCTACGGCTGGTGGATCGACAAGCACACCCGCCATCACGCCAACCCCAACCACGAGGAATCCGACCCCGACCTCGACATCCCGGCGCTGGCGTTCACCATGAAACAGGGTGGCGCGAAACAGGGTTTCCTGCGCTGGATGGCGAAATACCAGGCGTTCCTGTTCTTCCCGCTGCTTCTGCTCGAAGGCCTGAACCTGCACTGGGCGAGCATCCAGGCGGTGTGGCGCGGCGAGGTGAAGGCACGACGGCTGGAGTTCGGGCTGATGGCCGGGCACATCGTGGCCTACCTGACCGCGGTGTTCCTGGTGCTGCCGCCGTCGATCGCGTTCGTGTTCATCGCGGTGCACCAAGGACTGTGGGGCGTCTACATGGGATGTTCGTTCGCGCCCAACCACAAGGGAATGCCGTCGATCGACGAGGGACACGGGCTGGACTTCCTGCGCAAGCAGGTGCTGACCGCGCGCAACGTGCGTGGCGGCCGCTGGACGGACTTCATGCTGGGCGGGCTGAACTACCAGATCGAGCACCACCTGTTCCCCAGCATGCCGAGGCCGAACCTGCGCCACGCGCAGCCGTTGATCCGCGATTTCTGTGCGGCACAAGGCATCAGCTACGCCGAATGCGGCGCGCTGCGCGCCTACGGTCACGTGCTGAGCCACCTGCACGCGGTCGGCGCGCCGCTGCGGGCGACGCGGCCCTGAACCTCTTAGTCGGCCCGTCCTTGGAACCTGGGTCGTGAGTGGTACGGCCGGTTAGAAC
>NZ_JBHWEB010000178.1:0-14181 GCF_042734395.1 Amycolatopsis sp. NPDC059657
GCACGTGGTCGGCTTCCGTCCACTTGTCGTAGGCCTGCCATTTCGTGCAGCACTCCCAGCCCGCGAGCACCATGATGCCCATTTGGTCCGCGAGCTGGTAGAACTCGTCGTTCTCTTCCTTGCCCTCCAGCCGGATCGTGTTCAGCCCGAGGTCGCGCATGTACCGGAATTCGTCCTTGAGCCGCTGCGGGTTGTCGCGCAGGAACAGGTCCGGCTCCCAGCCGGCGCCGCGGACGAGGAAGTTCTTGCCGTTGACCGCGTAGGTGCGGTCGCCCTCGGCGTTGAGGCCGGAGTCGATGTGGCGCACGCCGAAGTCGGCCTTGCCCTGGTCGGAGAGCACGCCGCTGACCGTGGCGGTGAGCGCCAGGTGATACAGCGGCTGCGCGCCCATTTGCGCGGGCCACCAGACCTTCGGGTTCGTCAGGTGCAGCTGGCCGAACTGCTCGGGCGCGAACGTGACGGTCTTGGTCTCGTGCGGGGCCAGCCGCACGTCCTGGGTGAACGAGAGCGCGCCGATCGTGCCGCGCGCGGTCGTGGTGACCGCGGCGCCGGTGTTGTTGGTGAGATCGGCCTTCACCGTGAGGTCGGCCGCTTGCAGCGCGGGCACCTCGAGGTCGGTCAGCACCCGGGGGTGACGCATCGTGACCGGGCCGGTCTCGGCGAGCTGGACGTCACGCCAGAGGCCCATGCTGTTGTCCGGCGGCGGCTGGCTCCAGTCGAGGAAGCCGATGGACAGGTGCTGGCACGGGTCGGTGTCCGGGTCGTAACAGAGGTCGGCGGGGAACGCCTTGATCGCCAGCGCGTTGACGCCGGAGCGCAGGTGCGGCGAGATGTCGAAGTCGTGCTCGGGGTACGCGCCCGCGACCGTGTCGGGCCCGGCGATCTTGACGCCGTTGACCCAGATCTCCGCGCTCGGGATCACGCCGCCCGGCAGCCGCAGGAAGGTGTGGACGCCGCTCTTCGGCTTCGCGGTGAACGTCTTGCGGTACCACCACGGGACCGTGAAGTCGGCCTTGTTCACCTTGTCTTTGAGGTTGGTCGAGTAGTTCAGGTCCGGGTACTTGCCAGCCGTGATCAGCCCGCCCATCACGGTCGACCTGGCCGGCACCGCGACCCACGAGGAGTCGTCGTACGCCGGGGTGGCGATCTTCGCGCCACCTTGGGTGGCCTTCGCGCTGGACTGCAGCCGGAAGGCGGGGATCGTCTGAACCTCGCCGGGCGCCGCTGTCGCGGCCGCGTCGAAGGGTGCTTCCGCCGCCTGCACCGGGTTCGATCCCGACATCAGATAAGGCAACACCAGGATGGCGACCAGCCAGGGTGCCCGTCGTTTCGCGGGCATGCCAACTCCTCGGGTGACTCTGCTCAGTGTCGGCGGATACACCGAGGGTAACTGTTGTGCGACTAGCTTGCACTACCGAGTGACATTTTGTCACCAATCAGAGAGTGATCGGCAAGTGATCGAAACCACGCATGGCGAGCACTGAGCGTCGCCGCGGCTCACCCGCCAGCCGGAATCCGGGGAACCGGGCGAACAGCTCGTTGTACAGGATCTCGCCCTGGACCTTGGCCACCGCCGACCCCATGCAGAAGTGGATGCCGCCGCCGAAGGTCAGTGGCCGGTTCGCGGCCCGCCGGATGTCGAACCGCGCGGGGTCCTCGAAACGTCCGGGATCGCGGTTGGCCGCGCCGAGGAAGCCGGTGATGATCGCGCCCGCCGGGATGCCGACGTCGGCGATGCGGGTGTCACGACCGGCGATCCGCAGCACCATCTGCGCGGAACCGTCGTAGCGGATCACCTCGGTGACCGCGCCCGCGGCGAGGCTCGGGTCGGCTTTGAGCAGGTCGAGCTGGTCAGGGTTGGCCAGCAGAGCGTGGATTCCGTTGCCGATCATGCCGGTGGTCGTTTCGAAGCCGGCGCCGAAAATGAGGGTGACCAGGTTGACCAGCTCGTCGTCGGTGAGCGCGTCGGTGCCGTCGCGGGTGGCGATCAACGCCGACAGCAGGTCGTCCTGTGGCTCGGCGCGGCGCTTGGCGAGCAGCTCCCAGAAGTACGCGAAGATCGTTTCGCAAGCCTTGTCGGCCTTGGCGTGGGTCTCCTCGTCGAGCACCGGGTCGAACAGCTTCGCCATGTCGTCGACGAGCCAGCGCCACTGACCCTGGTCCTCTTTGGGCACCCCGACCAGGTCGCCGATCACGCTGACCGGCAGTGGGAAGCTCACGATGTCCTGGAAATCGACCACCTTGCCGTCTTTGCCCGCTTCTTCGAGCGCGTCCAGCACCCGCTGGACGTCCTCTTCGATGTGCGGGCGCAGTGCTTCGATGCGGCGCGCGGTGAACGCCTTGCTGACCAGCCTGCGCAGGCGCGAATGGTCCGGCGGGTTCCGGTAGAGCAGCGAGGTGTGCATGAACACCGACGCGGGGTGGTCGCGCCAGCCCGGCTTGTGCTCATCGGCCCATTCCTCGTCAGGGGTCCGGAAATCGGCGCCGCCGAGCAGGGTTTCGACATCGGTGTAGCGGGTCAGGAAGTAGACGTTGAGTCCACTGTGGAAGCTCACCGGCGCGCCGGCGCGGAGCGTGTCGTAGATCGGGTACGGGTTCGCGTGGCCCTCCGGGCTGAAGAGCGTGAGCAGGGCCGACTCGACGTCCACGGCAGTGGTCATGGTCATTTCTCCAGTTCAGCGAGGATCGTCGGGAAGGTGTCCGCGTGCGCGTTCTTGCCGATGAAGACGTCGAGGTGGCCGTAGCCGGGGAAGACGTGCAGCTCGTGGCGGCCAGGCTGGTGGCGCTCGAGATGTGCGAAGGTGCGGCGCTGGCTTTCCGGGAGGAAGCAGCGGTTTTCCGCACCGGTCAGCAGCACGAACCGCGCGTCAGGCGGTTCGGTGTAGCCGAAGTGTCCCTTCGCGGTCGCGCGTGCCATCTGGCGGAAGAAGGACAGCGGCACCGGACCGAATTCGGCGCGCAGCCAGTCGTGGGTGGCCTCGTCGAGGTTTCCGTGGTTCCACAAGGAAGACCGGCCGCCGCCGAAGATGAAGCTCGCCATTCGGCAGACGTCGTTGCGGCATTCGCGATGGGTCGCTCGGACCACGAGACGGATCAAATGGGCCAGCAGTCCGTCAGGCTTGTCGCCCCAGGCGGGGGAGACGTCGCGGGTGAGCGCGCCGACGATCGGGACAAGGCCACGCAACTTGGCCGTCGACACCGGCGGGACGACCGGATGCAGCGCGAACGCGTTGCCGATGATCGTGCTCACGCCCGCGAGGCGGCCCGCGGCGGCGGACATGGCGACCGAGGCCGAGCCGACGCAGTGGGCGATGATCTTGACGTCGTCCGCGCCGGTCAGCTCCAGCACCTTGGCCACGGCCGCCGGGTGGTCGAATTCCGCCGCCTGGTCCAGCGTCCACTCGACGAACCCGACCTCCTTCGAGGCTCGCCAATCGAACAGCCAGACGTCCCAGCCTTCGGCCAGTAGCGCGTCGACGATCGTGGTGCGATGCGGCGGCATGAAGGTCTCGCCGCGGTTGCCCGCGCCGTGCACGAGCAGCACCGGCCCGCGCGCTGGCGGCTTTTCGGCCACCACGCGGCTGAGCTTGAGCGGAAGCCCGTCGCGCGCGATCAAAGGCACGATCACCGGCGTTTCCTCCAAGGGGCGTTGATCCGCACCAGCCGGAAGGCGGGCGAGTTGGGATCGGGGTTGTTCGGCACCTGCCTGGCGACGTCGACCAGTCGGCCCGCGAAAAAGCCGAGGAACCGGCGGACGGTGCGGATCCGGCGCGGCCCGAATGCCTGGAACGTGCGGACCATGCGTGGCAGGTCGCGCACGCGGACCCGGACACGCGCGGTGCGATGGCGGGTGTGGACGTAGTCGACGGTGTCGACCGTGCCCCGGTACACCCGTACCCACATCCGGGTGGTGTCGCGCCACAGTCCCCACGCCGAGCGCCGCTGCACGTCCTTGCAGCCGAGGATGACGCGCGGCTCGCCGTCGCGGCCGACGGTGTTGAGCCGGTAGTACATCCGGGCGCCGACCGGGGTGGCGTGCCGGGTGAGCAGCTCCAGTGTCCCCTGCACGACCTGCCTGCCGCCGAGCGTGGAGCTGTCGACCCAGCCGGAGACGTCCGCCCGGTGCTTCGGGTCGGCGAGGAAGGTGTCCAGATCGGGGATCTCGACGCTCAGCCGGAGCGTGAACGCCTGCGAACGGGTGCCGCCGAGCGCGTAGGTGCCGACCATCTTTTCGCGGAACCGCAGGCCGGAGGTCGTGGCGGGACGGGGTGGCGGCTTTTCGGCCGGTGCCGGTGCCTGTGCCTGTGTCGCCGCCGCGCGCGTGGTCTCCAGCATGCGGTCGCACAGGCGGTCGGCCAGCGCGGCGATCGTCAGCGACGGGTTGGGCCCGACCGACCCCGGCATCACGCTGCCGTCGGCGATGTACAGGCCGGGGAAGCCGAACACCCGGCCATGCGGGTCGCACACCCCGGACTGCTCGGTGACCGCCATCGGCGCGCCGCCGAGTGGATGCACGGTGACCACCCGGCCACCCCGGCCCATCGGGTTGTCGCGGTACTCGGCGCCGTCGCTTTCGGCGATCGCGCGCATCCGTTCGCCGGCCAGCGCGAAATAGTCGCGGGAGCTTTCGTGGCGCCACCGCAGGTCCAGCTCGCCGCGCCGGAGACTCAGCGTGCCTTCCGGACGTTCGCGGCCCATGGCCAGCAGCGGCATCGAGGTGTCGGACAGCAGGCCGCAGCCGAGCAGCGACGAAAGCCGGGCGCCCGAATGCGGTGAGCGGTGCGGCGAGAGCGAACCGGCGAGCGCGTCGCCCGCGAACCGGGCCGCCCGCGCGCCGAGCTTGCTCACCCGGCTGCCTTCGACCAGCCAGTCGACGAACAGCGGGAACCCGGCGTCCTGCACGTATCCGCCCCGCTGCCCGGCGGCGCCGTCGAGACCGTCGGGGAACCGGATCGAGCTGGTGATCACCGGCCCTTGGCTGGCGGCGAGCGTGCGCGGGCCGCCTTCGGTCGCACGCAGCATGAAGCCGAGCACGTCGCCGTTGCCGCTGAACCGGGTGCCGAGCGCGCGGCTGAGACCGGGGAAGTTCGCGCGGTTGCGCAACAGCAGCTCGACCGTGCCGAACGTGCCGGCGCCCAGCACGAGCACATCGCAGCTCAGCAGCTTCGAGTGCTTGAACGCGGCAGGCCCGGCGTCCGGATCGTGCACGAGGTAGTCGACTTCGTAGCCGCCTCGCTCCCGTGGCGCGATTCTGACCACCTCCGCGGAGGTGCGGATCTCGGCGCCTTTGGCCTTCGCGGCGGACAGGTAGGTGTGGTCGAGCGAGTTCTTCGCGCCGTCGTTGCAGCCGATGTTGCACTCGCCGCACATCCGGCAGCTCCGGCGGACCGCGCCGTGCAGGTTCTTGTAGTCGTCCTCGGCGATCCGCGTGCCAGGCTCGGGTGGTAGCCCGGGTTTCGCGGAGAAGGCGATCCCGAGCGGGGGCAGCGACCATTCGGCGCCCATCCGGCGGGCCGCGTCGCGCATGGCGATGGTTTTCGGCGTTTCCGAATATCCCGGCCGGTCGAACGGCATCGGCGTCGGCGCCATCATCTTTTCGACGGCGTCGTAATGCTTTTCCAGGTCGGCCCTCGTCACCGGCCAGTTCTCATAACCGCCGCCCGGCAGCGCCTCTTCGTCGACGAACCATTTTTCGTCCTTCCGCAGCAACACACCCGCGTAGAGCAGTGAGCCGCCGCCGAGCCCGCTGCCGGTCACGGCCTGCAGCCTGCGGAAGGTGAGTACGTCGAACATGCCGTAGATGCCGGCCTTCGGGTCCCAGAAATTTCGCGACATTTCCGCGGGCGTACGGGGAAAGCTCCCCGGCGGATAGGCGCGTCCCCGTTCGAGCACCACGACCGAACGGCCCGCTTCCGCCAGGCGGAACGCGGTCACCGAACCGCCGAATCCCGACCCGACCACCACGGCGTGGATGTGTTCGCGGTTCTCGGTGTCCAAAACGCTCCCTCGGTCAACGCCGGAGTTCGCCAGATTCGTCAGAACTGTAGGAACGCCGGTTCCACGCGCTCAAGACCATGGGCGTTGAAAAGGGGGTGATACATCATATGTCAGGGGTTTTCGCGCCGGAAATCCCGCTCAGTGCGACACTGCCGGCCGAACGGCTATGGTCGAAATGGAACCGAAGTGACTGGGGGAACGATGGACGAAGTGTTCGAGTGGGCGGATCCGCACGAGGTCGGCCTCGACGCCGCGCGGCTGGCGAGGATCGGCCGGTTCCTCGGCGAGGAGATCGCGGCCGACCGGATGCCGGGCGCGGTACTCGGCATCGTGCGGGACGGGCGTCTCGCCTTCCTCGAGGCATTCGGTCATCGCGACCGGGCCCGCGGTCTCCCGATGACCACCGACTCGCTGTTCTGGATCGCTTCGATGACCAAGCCGATCACCGCTGTCGGCGCGCTCCTGTTGCACGAGCAGGGCCGGCTGGTGCTCGACGCGCCCGTCGACACCTACCTGCCCGAGTTCGCGAACCGCCTCGTCGCGGGCGCTGACGGGACGTCCAGGCCAGCCGTCCGTCAGCCGACCCTTGTGGACTTGCTGCGGCATACCGCGGGACTTCCCGAGGGCCTGCTGGGCGACACCGCTACGCACCGGTTGTATGTCGAAGCGGTGGGGGACGGGATGACCGACCTGACCGGTCAGGAGTTCATCAGCAGGCTCGCCGCGCTCCCGCTGCTGCACGAACCCGGCGCGCTGTGGCACTACGGCTGGGGCCTCGACCTCGTCGGCCTGATCATCGAGTCGCTCACCGGCGAACGGCTCGGTGACTACCTGCGCCACGCGGTCTTCGCACCGCTGGGCATGAAGGACACCACGTTCGGTGTACCCGACAAGGACCGCTTCGCTCAGCCGCTTCCCCTCGATCCGCTGACCGGGGAACACCAGAGCCTGCCCGACCTCGGCAGGGCGCGCTTCGACTCGGGCGGGGCCGGTCTGGTCAGCACGGTGCCCGACTATCTCCGCTTCCTCCGGGTGCTGCTCGACAAGGGACATGGCCTCCTCGGCCGGAAGACGGTCGAGTTCATGCTGGCGGATCAGCTCGAGCCAGGCACCGACCTGACCCGGTTGCACAAGCCCGGCTGGAATCCGCGTCACGGCTTCGGGCTGGCGCTGGCGGTGCGCCGCGAGGTCGGTGACGGTGTCAGCGCGGGCTCGCCGGGAGAGGTGACGTGGCCGGGCGCGGCAGGCACGACCTGGTGGGCCGATCCGGCCGAAGACCTGGGGGTGGCCTTTTTCACGCACACGCCCTCGGCCATCCAGGGCCGCTACTGGCAGCAGATCAGAGCGCTGGTGCAGCAAGCACTTCGCTGAGACGCGGGTTCACCAGTGGGTGTCGTTGACGCACTCGGTGCCGTTCCAGTGGGTGTCCGCGGGGCAGTCGGTGGGGCCGTCGGCGACGACGCTGACGGAGGAGCTTTCGGTGCCGAGCGCGAGTGCGGCCGGCGCCAGGGTGGTGACGAGGGCCGCGAAGCCGATGACCGAGCCGATGATCGAAGCGGTGAGCGTGCGCTTGGCGTTCATCCGGGGCCTCCGTCTGGTGGTTTTCGCAGGTCGTCCCTGCTGGAACCCACTAGACAGCCGCGGCCCATCGGTCCTCTTTCGGTCGGCTATCGGCGGAGGCGGTGGCGGCTGATAGGCGATGCATAGAGATCGAATAGCCGTCCGGGCGACAGTTCTCCCATCGAAACGGCAAGCGCCACCACCACAGCGCCACACCTGGAGGTTGGAACCATGACCACGACGGAGAATCCTTGCGACGCACTTGACTGCCAGAACGCGTCCGTGCCGGGGCACCGCATCTGCATGGCATGCAGTGACAAGGCGGGCACCGAGCTCGTCGGGTTGCCGCGGCTCTACGAAGAGCTCGAGCGCACTCTGACGCTCGGCCGCACCGGGATGCGGGAGCGGATCAGCGGCTGGCGGCCGAACGGGATCTCCCTCAACGAGCCCGCCGTCAACATCAGGGCCGAGATGGTCGAGGTGCTCGGCGCGTGGGCGAAGCTGGTCGTCGACGAGCTCGGCGTGGCACCCGGCTACCACCGCCAGGTCCGCAAGCTCGCGGGCTTCCTCATGGTCCACTTCGACGCGCTGATGGCGCATCCCGCGGCCAGTGACTTCGTCGAGGAGATCAACGACCTGGCCGGCGCCGCACGCGGCGTGCTCGAGCCGAGCAACGAGATGCGGCTCGACCTGGGCCCCTGCGCCGAGCAGGACTGCGACCGCGCCGTCCACGCGACGATCAAGGGCGACGGCGAATGGTCGCCTGACCAGGTCGGCTGCGAAGCGGGACACACCGTGCGACCCGACCAATGGCTTCTACTGGGCCGTCGCATCGAGCGAGCCCAGCAGAACATCAGCGTTTCCTCCCACGCCGCCTAGACGGCTCAAAAAGGGGCCTCCCGCGCGATTACCCCGCGCCGGAGGCCCCTTTTGCGTGCGCGCGAAAACCCTTGGCGCACAAGGGAAAGCGAGGGTTGACAGGAATCATCGGACCATGTCACGCTTTCTGCACGGCACAAGCATGCCCAAAGCGGAAAACGTTCCCACTGGTTGAGCATTCCGCGAATTCCCCAGTCATCTGCCTTTACTCATGAGGGGTGAACTATGTCCGAGATCGAGCGGCATTCCGGTTCCGGGGTCGATGTGGCGATCGTCGGGATGGGTCCACGAGGGCTGTCCGTGCTGGAGCGCCTGCTCGTGCGGCTGACCGAGGACCCTGCCGCGTCGGCCGTCCGGATCTGGACCATCGATCCCGGCGAGCACGGCGCGGGCCGGGTCTGGCGCAGCTCGCAGCCGGACTGGTTCGCCATGAACACGGTCACCGGCGAGGTCAGTCTCTATTCCGGCGAACCGGATGGCGGACCGCCGAGAGCAGGCGCCGGGCCGTCACTGCACCAGTGGCTGACCCGGCACCCCGACAGCAGGCTCGCCGCGCTCGGCCCCTGTGACTACGCGCCCCGCCCGGTCTTCGGCGAGTACCTGACCAGCGTGTTCGACAACCTGGTCGCCACCGCGCCGCGCGGGGTCGAGGTGATCCCGATCAGCGCGCAGGTGACCAGGATCGACCAGGCCGGCGGCCGGAAACGGCTGACGACCGAGGACAAGGCGATCGTCGCCGACAAGGTCGTGCTCGCCACCGGCCATCCCAAGGTGGTGCCGAACGGCTGGGACCACGAGTTCCTCCGGTTCGCCGAGGCGCACCCCGGCGCCACCTACCTGCGCGGCGACTCCGCCGCGGAGATGGACCTGGAAGGCATCCGCCCCGGTGAACCGGTCGGCGTGATCGGGCTCGGCCTGACCTTCTACGACGTGCTCGCCGCCCTGACCCACGGCCGCGGCGGCGAGTTCGTCACCGAAGGCGGCATGCTGCGGTACCGGCCGAGTGGCCACGAACCGGCCATCGCCGCCGGCTCACGCAGCGGCTTGCCGATGCTGGCGCGCGGACGCAACCAGAAGGCGCCGAGCTACCGGTACCGCCCACGGTTCGTCACCGATCTGGCGCTGACGGCGGCGCGCTACACGGCCGAACGGACCAGAGGGTCCGCGCAGCTGGACTTTCTCACCGACCTGTTTCCCTTGCTGCAGCTGGAAGTCGAGCACGTCTACTACCGGACGCACCTCAAACGCATGAAGGGGCAGCTGGCCGAGCGCGAGTTCGCCAGGCGCCACCTCACGATCGCCCGCGAGAACCCCGGCGCGGTACGGGACCTGCTGGTCGAGTTCGGGCTCGAGAACATCCCGCCGATCGACATGCTCGGCATGGCGCGGCCGTTCAAGGGCGAGATCTTCGCCTCGCCAGGCGAGTACCACGACCGGCTGCTCGCTCTGCTCGACGCGGACGTCTCCCAAGCCGAACAGGGCAATATGGACGGTCCGCTCAAGGCCGCGCTCGACATCCTGCGCGACACCCGCGGCTTCCTGCGCTCGGCCGTCGACTTCGGCGGCCTGCTGCCGGAGTCGCATCGCGACGATTTCCTCGGTTTCTTCAACCCCGTCAACACGATGGTGTCGGCGGGGCCACCGGCGGTCCGGGTTTCCCAGGCGTGCGCACTGCTGCGTGCCGGGGTGCTGACCGTGGTCGGTCCGGCCACCGAAGTCCGTACCGATCCCGGCTCCGGCCGGTTCGCGCTGCACTCGTCGCAGGTCGAAGGCTCGCGACGGCTGGTGAGCACGCTCATCGACGGCCGGATCCCGCGCCCGGCGCTCGGCCTCGACTCGGCGCCGCTCACCCGCCAGCTGCTCGCCGACGGCGTGATCAGCGAATACCTCAACGGCGACTTCGCCACCGGCGGCCTGGCCGTCACGCCCGCGCCGTTCCTGGTGATCGACGGCAACGGCCGTCCCGATCCCGATCTCTACGCGATCGGCATCCCCACCGAGAACGTCCGCTGGTTCACCCAGATCGGCAACGGCAGACCCGGCCCGCTGTCCGGGTTCCACGCCGATGCCGACGCCATCGCCGCCGACGCGCTCGCCGAGGCGCGGGTGTACACGTCCGCGCTCGCCGCATAAGGAGAATCATGAGCAAGACCGAACGGTTTCGTGCTGCCCGCGATCTGCTGCTGGAGCTGCGCGAAGACCACGACGCGGCCTACGAGCGGTTCCGCTGGCCCGAGTTCGACGAGTTCAATTGGGCGCTCGACTGGTTCGACGCCGTCGCGGCCGG
The DNA here is from genome assembly GCF_042734395.1 of Amycolatopsis sp. NPDC059657. Lineage (NCBI taxonomy): Bacteria > Bacillati > Actinomycetota > Actinomycetes > Pseudonocardiales > Pseudonocardiaceae > Amycolatopsis > Amycolatopsis sp. NPDC059657. Next base: position 10,724 of record NZ_JBHWEB010000178.1, read on the forward strand.
CAATTCCCGTGACGCGCTGCGGATCGTCGACGGCGGCTCGGTCACCTCGGTGACCTACGAGGAGCTGTCGCGGCGGTCCAGTCGCGTCGCGAACTGGTTGCGGGAGCAGGGTGTCGAGCGTGGCAACCGCGTGCTGCTGATGCTCGACAACCAGGCGGCGGTCTGGGAAACCCTGCTGGCCGCGATGAAACTCGGCGCGGTGGTCATCCCGACGTACACCACGATCGGGCCTGCCGACCTGGCCGACCGGCTGGACCGCGGCGCGGTGTCGCACGTGATCACCACCGCCGCGCTGACCGGCGCTTTCGCCAAGGCCGACCTCACGAAGATCGTGGTCGGTACGCCGGTCGAGGGCTGGCTGAACTACTCGGACGCCGCGAACGCGTCGGCCGAATTCGTCCCGGGCGGGCCGACGTCAGCCGACCAGGAGCTGTTCCTCTACTTCACGTCCGGGACGACGTCGAAGCCGAAACTCGCGCAACACAACCACACCAGCTATCCCGTCGGGCATCTGTCCGGGATGTACTGGAACGGGGTACAGCCCGGCGACGTGCACCTCAACATCTCGGCTCCCGGCTGGGCCAAACACGCCTGGAGCAGCTTTTTCGTCCCGTTCAACGCCGAGGCGACGGTGCTTTCGGTCGCCAACCCGACCGGTTCGGCCAAGGTGGTGCTGGACGCGCTCGTCGAGCACGGCGCGACCACGTTCTGCGCGCCGCCGACCGTGTGGCGCCTGCTGATCCAAGAGGACCTGCGGCAGTGGCCGGTCCGGCTGCGGGAGGCGGGCAGCGTCGGCGAGCCGCTGAACCCCGAGGTGATCGAGCACGTCCGCCAGGCGTGGGGGATCACCGTGCGCGACGCGTTCGGCCAGACCGAGACGACCGCGCAGATCGGCAACACCGCGGGCCTGCCGGTCCGCCCCGGTTCGATGGGGAAACCCTTGCCTGGCTACGAAATCGTGCTGGTCGACCCGATCACCGGGCAGCCTGCCGACGAGGGCGAGATCTGCGTCAAGCTCGACCCGAGACCGGCCGGCGTGATGACCGGCTATCTCGGAAACCCCGAGAAGAACGCGGAAACCTTCGCTGGCGGCTACTACCACACCGGTGACATCGCCAGCCGCGACGCGGACGGTTACCTCACCTATGTGGGCCGCGCGGACGACGTGTTCAAGTCCTATGACTACCGCGTCTCGCCGTTCGAGCTGGAAAGTGTGCTGCTGGAACACGAAGAGGTCGCCGAAGCGGCCGTCGTGCCGAGCCCGGACGTGGTCGGCCTGGTGGTACCGAAGGCTTTCGTGACGCTCGCGGCGGGCGCTGAGCCGTCCGAGTCGACGGCGCGGTCGATTCTCGCGCATGTGCAGGACCAATTGGCACCACATCAGTGGATCAGGCGGCTCGAATTCGGGCCGTTGCCGAAGACCACTTCCGGCAAGATCCGGCGGGCCGAATTACGAAAGCAGGAGAACGCCAGGGAGTCCGTTGCGGACGGTGAGTACCTGGCGCGGGACTTGTTCGATCTGGTCGCGCTCGGCGCGCCGGGCATGGGCTGAAACTGTCTAAGGAGAATCGTCATGCACAACGTCACCATCTACCGCGATGTCTTCGGCAAGGGCCTGCACGACGGCAGCATCAAGTGGACGAATTACAACCAGGCGGGCCGCAGCGGCGTCGACGTCGAATGGCTCTACACCGGGGAGCAGACCGGCGAGACCAAGGCCGAGGCCTACATCGGCCGCTTCGCTCCCGGCTCGCACGGTGACCTGCACGAGCACTTGGGCTTCGAGCTGCTGCTGGTGCTCGAAGGCGAGCTGCACAACAGCAACGGCGACGTCTACCCGCCGGGAACGCTGATCCTCGAAGACCCCACGAGCATCCACCAGGTCTCCAGCCCGAACGGCTGCGTCGCGCTGGTGGTCCGCGAGAAGGGCACTCGCCCGCTCACCGCCGCCGAGAAGGAAGCACTGTTCGCCGCCTTCGCCTGATCGAACCCCGCCACTACCTTCTTGGAGAACCAGTCATGACCAGCATGCTCGAACGGACCGCGACCGCCGTCCACCAGACCCCGGTGACCACGCCGACCGAAACCGCGCTAGACCGGAAGAAAACACACGGGCCACGCTACCGATGGGCGGTGCTCGCGATCGGTTTCGGCGCACAGGCGGCGTTTTCGGTCGCTTTCCAGGGCATCCCGGTCGCCGGGCCGCTCATGCAGACCGCCTACCAGCTGACCACCGGGCAGCTCGGCCTGGTGCTGTCGTTCATGTCGCTCGGCATCGCCGTCAGCGATGTGGTGTGGGGCATCGTTTCGGACCGCATCGGTGAGCGAAAGGTCCTCGTCGCGGGCATGGTCGGACTGACCGTGGTGCTGGGGCTCATCTCGGCCTTCCTGGTGCCGACCGGCGGCCAGGTACCGACGATCGCCTTGCTGTCACTGGGTTTGCTCGTCGCCGGCGCGCTCGGCGGCAGCGTCAACGGCGCCAGCGGCCGCGCGATCATGGCCTGGTTCAGCAAGCGTGAGCGTGGATTCGCGATCAGCGTCCGGGTGACGGCGGTGCCCGTCGGCGGCGCGATCGGCGCGGCGGCGCTGCCCTTCCTGGCGATGAACTACGGGTTCCGCGGCGTGTTCGTCTTCCTGACCGTGATCTCGCTGGCCGCGACCGCGGCGATCTACTTCTGGCTGGACGAGCCGCCGGTCGCCAAGGCCGCCCCGAAAGTCAAGGGACAGAAGCGCGTTTCGACGGTGCCCAGCCCACTGAAGGTGTGGAACGTCTGGCGCGTCGCGATCGCTTCCGGGCTGCTGACCTGCCCGCAGTTCGTGGTGCTCACCTTCGCCGGCATCTACCTGCACACCGCCAAGGGCGTCGGCATCGGCACCATCGCCGGGCTGCTGGTCGCCGTCCAGGTGCTCGGCGCGGTCAGCCGGGTCTGGGGTGGCCGCTGGACGGACCGCCGTGACGGCAGGCTGCGCCGCACGGTGATCAAGTGGATGAGCTGGATCACCGCGATCGGATTCGTCGGTGTCGCGGTCGCTTCGGACGCCCCGGCGCCGGTTTCGGTCTCCCTGCTGTGTGTCTCGGGCGTCTTCGCCTGCGGCTGGCACGGCATCGCCTACGCCGAGATCGCGGAGATCGCCGGCGCCGAACGCAGCGGCACCGCGCTGGGCCTGGAGAACACCATGGTCTTCGGCGGCGCGTTCATCACGCCGGTGCTGATCCCGGTGGTGCTGGACATCTCCGGGTCATGGGCGGTCACGATGATCCTGATCGGCGCGGTGCCCGCGGTCATCGCGGCGGTGCTGGTGCCCCGCGAGAAGGCGGTCGACTAGGGCCTGTATCGAAGTCGTCTCGAGCAAGTTGAGCTAGGAGTTGGCGCTGTCGGGCGTGTCGATGGCCTAAGCAGGTGAGGTCTCCGGTAGGTGGTTCGTCGACCAAGAAGAACCTGAACACCACCGGAGAC
>NZ_JBHWEB010000179.1:0-14147 GCF_042734395.1 Amycolatopsis sp. NPDC059657
CTCTGGTGGTTGGGGTTGGGGTGCGGGGCGGGGGGGGGGCCCTGCCCCCCCCCCCCCCCCCACGACCCCAAGGCGGGTCAAGGCGACCGCGACCAGTACGACCACCATGCCCGCGATGACCTGCGGCGTCAGTGTCTCGCCGAGGAACACCGCGCCCAGCGCCACCGAGACCACCGGCAGCAGGTAGCCGACGGTGGCCGCCGACGTGGGGCCTTCGTCGGCGATCAGGCGGTAGTTCAGGTAGAACGTGATGCCGGTGCCGAAAACGCCCAAGATGGTCACCGCGACGACCGCGGTCAAAGTGACCTGGGGCGCGGCCGAAGCCGTCGGCAACGCCACCGCGGTGAGCCCGGTCGCCGCCATCAACTGCGCGGCCGAGACCGCGAGCGGCGCGTCGCCCGCGGTCAGTTTCCGCGCCATGTAGGCGAAAGCGATCGCGTAGCTCAGCGCGGCGCCCAGCAGCGCGAGCGCGCCCCAGCTCAGGAGTGCCGAATGCCGCCACGGCGAGAAGATCAGCAGAACCCCCGCGAAACCCATTCCGAGCCCGGCCAACCGGGCCGGGTGAAGGCCGCGTTCGGTGCCGAGCGCGATCCCGATCAGCAGTGACCACAACGGGGTCGTCGCGTTCATGACACCGGCAGTGCCCGAGTCCAGCGTGCTTTCGCCGATGCTGAACAGCGCGAACGGCACCGCGTTGCAGAACAGCGCCGCGATGACGAGCCGTCCCCAGGTGCCGCGGTCACGGGGGAGCCGCTGACGTGCCATGGCCGCGAGCGCCAGCAGGGTGAGCGCGCCCAGCGCGCAGCGGATCAGCGTCAGATGGACCGGGGCGAAGCCGGTCAGCGCGAGCTTGATCCACAGGAAACTCGAGCCCCACAACAGCGCGAGGACCGCCATGCGTGCGTTGATCATGCTCTTCACGCTGCCGGAGCGGATCGTTCAGGACAAGCGATGAGTTCTGAAGTACGGTTAAGCTCCGCTACAAGATCAGCGTCGACGGCCTCGCGTCGCGGGCGGCCACTCGGCTTTGTTCTCCGCCGCGGCGACCACCCGGTGCATGACCACCTCGTTGTCGTTGATGCGCCGCATGTTGTCGTCATAGATCACGAACGCGCCCGCGCAGTCCTGGTCGAGCGTGCTGCCGTCCTGCGGCGGCGGGATCACCACCTGGGTGACCGTATGCCGCTCTTGCCGGTCATCGCTGTCCACGCACACGAGCACGGGAAGTCGGTAGCGAACCCAGCGGCGCATATGGCGTACTCCCCAAGAATGATTTTCGGCTGAACTCCAGTAGAAATCCTAACGCAATTCTTGAGTGGTCAATATCTGCAAATGCGGACGCACTTGCATTAGCATCAACCGTTTTCGGAAATGCCGATCTCGGCAAAAGACCCAAGTAGAGCGAGCGATTGGGCGCTTTCGGACCCCGGTTCCGCGTGGTACACGACCAGCAGTTGCCCGTCGGAGTCGCCGATGGCGAGTTTCTCGTAGCGCAGCTCCAGCATCCCGACCTCCGGATGCAGCATCCGCACGGGCCCGCCGCCCAGCGCCTTGACGTCGTGGCGCGCCCACAGCGTGGCGAACCGCCTGCTGGCCAGCGAAAGCTCGCCGACCAGCTGGGTGATGCGCGGATCGTCGGCCTCGGTGCCGATCGACGAGCGGAACGCCGCCACCATGCCCGCGGTCATCTGCTCCCACTCGGGATGCAGATCCCGCTCGGCGGGGTCGAGGAACACCGCGCGCAGCCGGTTGGCACCCGGCCGGATGGCGGTGGAGAGCGCGGTCGCGAGCCTGTTCGACGCCAGCACGTCGAACATGTGGTTCTCCACGAACGCCGGTAGCCCGATCGTGTCGAGCAGCTGCCGCGCACCGGTGGGCACGACCTCGCGGCGCGGCCGCCGCGGCGCGGCACGGGCCGTCGACAGGCTGAGCAGGTACTGGGTCGCGGCCGCGCCGAGCCCGTACACCTTGGCCAGCGCCTCGAGCACCTGCGGCGACGGGTTGCGGTCGCGGCCCTGTTCCAGGCGCAGGTAGTAGTCGGCGCTGATCCCGGCCAGCGTCGCGACCTCCTCGCGGCGCAGCCCCGGCGTGCGCCGGACACCGGTGACCCGCAGGCCCGCGTCCGCGGGGTCGACCAGCTCGCGCCGCGCCCGCAGGAACTCGCCGAGCGCGTTTGACCTGGTCACGACTCCAACTATAGGTTCGGCGCCGCCGCGCTGCCTGGTCCCGTCACCCCCAGGATGAGCGGGGCGCTGCCTGCGCGGCGAGCCGGTTGGCATCGTGAGAGGGTGCTCGCGGCACCAAGGCCGTGAGCTGGAAGGAAACGATGGCATCCCATGACCTGCCCGGTGGTACCTACCGCATGGGCGACCTGGAACTCACCCGCGTCGGTTACGGCGCGATGCAGCTGGCCGGCCCCGGCGTGTTCGGCCCGCCGAAGGACCGCGACGCCGCGATCGCCGTGCTGCGCACCGCCGTCGAACTCGGCGTCAACCACATCGACACCGCCGACTTCTACGGCCCGCACGTCACCAACGAGATCATCCGCGAGGCGCTCGCACCGTACCCGGACCACGTGCACATCGTCACCAAAGTCGGCGCCCGCCGCGACGAGCAGGGCGGCTGGCCACACGCCCGCACCCCCGACGAGCTGCGCGCCCAGGTCCACGACAACCTGCGCCGCCTCGGCCTCGACCGGATGGACGTGGTCAACCTCCGCGTCGGCGGCTTCGACGCACCCGAACCCGGCTCGCTCGCCGAACAGTTCGAGGCACTCGCCGAGCTTCAGCAGCAAGGCCTGATCCGCCACCTCGGCCTCAGCACGGTCAACGCCGAGCAACTCGCCGAAGCCCAGTCGATCGCCCCGGTCGTCTGCGTCCAGAACCTCTACAACGTCGCCCGCCGCGACGACGACGCTCTCGTCGACCTCACCGCCAGCCAGGACATCGCGTTCGTGCCGTACTTCCCGCTCGGCGGCTTCAACCCGCTGCAGTCCGACGCCCTGCACAGCGTGGCGGACCGCCTCGGCGCCACGCCGCTGTCGGTCGCGCTCGCCTGGCTGCTGCACCGCTCGCCGAACATGATGCTGATCCCCGGCACCTCATCGGTCGAGCACCTGCGGGAGAACATCGACGGCGCCGGCCTCGAACTCCCTGACGACGTGGTCGCGGAACTGGACAAGATCGGCGGTTGATTCTGTCCGGGTTTGTCTGGACCAATCTCGTCGGTCGTATTGACAGTGCACAGGTCGCGGCCACACGCTGATTTCTCTTCAAGGGGGTCAGCAGTGAAGGTTCTCCTGGCGGTTCTGGCCGCGCTCCTGTTCACGACATCCACCGCACACGCGGACGAGACCACCACAACCCCGTCGCCGCCCGCCGAACTCGCCGCCATCTGCAACAAACGGTGCGACGGCGCCGATCCGGCCACCTCGCCCGGCGACCGTAAGCCGGTGGCGGTGACCCTGTTCGCCCGGTCGATCGCGCTGCGTTTCGACGACGCCGACGCCATGGGCTGGGCGACGATCGACCACGGCAGCCCCGGCGACGAGGTCTGGCTGGACCGGTCGTTCGACGGCGGCCGGACTTGGGCGTCGGGGTCCCGGCTCGGCAACACCAAGATCCCGGCTGGAGCCACCGGCCGGCGTACGGCGATGTACAACAACGACGACTGGAACAACCTGGGCGTCGGCGCGCTGCGCGCCTGTGGCAAAGCGGGCGATCGCGTCGAGATCGCCTGCACCGCGTGGGCGCGCAGTACCTGGAACGCGGGGGACCGGCGGACGGCGGCGGCCACCGCGCAGATGATGTTCTACAACAACGGCACCGGCCTGTTCGACACCACCGGCTGGTGGAACTCGGCCAACGCGCTCACCGCGCTGATCCGCAACATCCAGGTCACCGGCCTCGGCAGCTACCGCTACGCCATCGCCCGCACCTACGACCTCAACCTCGGCAAGGCGTTCGGCCAGTTCCGCAACGAGTACATCGACGACACCGGCTGGTGGGGCCTGGCCTGGATCGCCGCCTACGACGTCACCGGCGACAGCCGCTACCTGACGACCGCACGCGCCGACGCCGACCACATGGCGTCCTACTGGGATGGCACCTGCGGCGGCGGGGTCTGGTGGAGCACCGCGCGGACCTACAAGAACGCCATCGCCAACTCCCTCTACATCGAGCTCAACGCCGCGCTGCACAACCGCATCGGCGGCGACACCGTCTACTTGGGACGTGCGAAGGCCGGCTGGACGTGGTTCCAGGGCACCGGCATGGTCAACGGATCATGGCTGGTCAACGACGGCGTCGACCTCGGCACCTGCCGCAACAACGGCAGCGCCGTGTGGTCCTACAACCAAGGCGTCCTGATCCACGCGCTCACCGAACTCAACCGCGCCACGCATGACGGCGCGCTGCTCACCACGGCCCGCAAACTCGGCGACGCGAACGTCACGGCGTCCGCTTTGAACACGAGCGACGGCATCCTGCGCGACCCCTGCGAAGGCGGCGACTGCGGGGCCGACGGCCCATCCTTCAAAGGCGCGGACGTCCGGGGCCTCGCCGCGCTGAACGCCGCGTTGGCCGACCGCCCGTACACGGCCTACCTGAAACGCCAGGCCGACCGCGCCTACTCGGTCGACCGCAACGCACTCGATCAGTACGGCCTGCACTGGTACGCGTCGATCGACGCGATCGACGCGGCCCGTCAGCAGAGCGCGCTCGACCTCATGAACGCCGCCCCGTAGCTGGTCGTGAGTGGTAACCGGCAATACCACTCACGACCCCGCTCAGCCGGTGACGGCGGTGACGAGTTCGTCGCGTCCGCCCGCGCCGGTCTTGCGGAAGAGGGCTTTGAGGTGGTCGTTGACCGTGTAAGGGGACAGGCCCAGCCTGCCCGCGATCCGCTTCGGCGGGGCGCCGTCGAGCACCTCGGTGAACACCTGGCGTTCGCGGGCAGTGATGCCGTACCAGTCGCAGAACACCGGGAGCAGCTGATGGCCCGAAGCCGCCTCGATGACTATCGCCACTTCGCCGGTCTCAGGCAGGACTTCCGCGTGGACAGCGGTCCACCGCCCGTAGGTCATCGAAGGACAGTAGACCGGGGTCGGCGCCACGCGGGGGTCGCGGGCACGCATCGCCAGCCCGGCGAAGAACAGCTCACCCATCCACAACGGGACACCGCGCTTGCGGCTCAGCTGGTCCTTCCACTGAGATGCTTGCGGCGTCGCCGACTTCACCTGGTTGTCCGCGCCCATGATCACCACACCCGGCGCCAGTGCGGGCATCGCGGTGCGCAGGGGTGCGGCCGTGACGTAGCCGCGCAGCGCCGTGATCAGCTCCGGCGTCAACTCGAGCAAACGGCGGGCGTCGGCGGCGTCGAACGGCCGTCCGCCGAGTTCACGTGCCAGTGTCAGCACACCCCACACCCCGTGCGTGTCCCGCAGCACCAATCTCAGCTCGCAGCCGACGCCGTGCTCGGCGAGCAGCCGCTGGGCGCCTTGGTCGCCGGCGCCCAGCATGGCGACGGGCACCTGCCGCCTGGCGATCGCGTCGAGTGCCCATGGGTCGTCGCCGCGGTAGAAGCGGTCCTGCAACTCCACCACGAGCGCGGGCTCGTAGCCGTGCCAGAAACTGAACGCTCCCATGTCCCAGCCGCGGGCCGGGTTGCTGCCCGCCAGGCGCACGGCGTCGTGCGCCACCACCGGCGCGAGTGCCCGCGAGATCAACTCGGCCGTCTCCAGCGCGCTCGCTCCCTGCTGGGCGGAGGCGGCGAACTCCCGCGCGAGGCGGTCCCCCGATCGAGTCACAATGTCAAGTCTGGCCGTTCGTTTCCCGGTGTCGCAACGCGACATGCCGCACGCTGCCCGATCGGGCAGCGGGGTCAAGCGGCCAGTGGCTTGCCGCGCCCGAATCCGGCCGCCCGCGCCCGCGCGACCGCGTCAGCGCGGCTGGTGAAGCGGTAGCGCGTGAAGATCGCGCTCAGATGGTTGCGTACCGTCTTCGGCGCCAACCGCAACCGCCGCGCGATGGCCGCGTTGTCCAGACCGGCGGCCAGCAGATCGAACACGGCGCGCTGCCGTCCGGTCAGCTGAGCGAACGACTCCGGCGCCGAAAGCAGGCTCGCGAGCCGGTCGGCGATCGGCGGCGCGAGCACCAGCCCGCCCTCGGCCACCGCACGGACGGCCCGCGCCAGGTCATCGCGGTCCGCGGTGTCGAGCAGGTAGCCGTGCGCGCCCGCCCGCAGCGCCGCGACCACGGACTCGTCATCACACCGCGGCGCGACCACCAGCACCCTGGCGCCCGGTAGCGCGCGCACGCGTTCGGCGATCAGCGCCAGCCCACCCGCACTCGGATCGCACACCAGCACGGTCGTCTCTGCCACAGCCATACATCGCAGCGTCGCGGGAGCGCGGCGCGCGCGATATCCCGAAACTTGGGGATACCGCGACCGTGGGCCGAGCCTGGGATCAGCAGTAGTACTCGGGGTGGCCGTTGTAGCGCCAGTCGCCCTGATGGTCGAGGTACCAGTTCGAATAGTGACCGATGAGCACGATGCCATTGGGCCGGTAGGTGTACTTGAGCTCGTACTTGAACTGGGTACCGTCCTCCGCGGTGCGGTAAACCCACTGCCCGGGGCAGTTCTGGTAATCGAGGCTCGGTGCCCGGAATTCCGTGGCCTGCGCCGGTGCGGCGGTGACGCCCAAGGTCAATCCGGTCGCCAGGCACGCTGCGGCGATGGTCTTCTTTGCTGAGCGCAAGATCTCTCCATTTCTTCGTGACGATCTTCGAGTGAATGAAAGCAGCGCTTGCTGTCACCCTGCTGCCACGATGATTTGCACGGTTTCAGCTTGGAATGAAATGTTCTGTCGGCGGAGATCTACTGATTCCTCCCGCGGAACCCGCGCGGAGTCAACCCAGGCTAAAAGCGTTGGCCAAGGTGCGCCTGGTCGGGGATACTTCGCGCGGCAAGGGGGGAAGTGTGACGACATTCGTGTGTGTGGGCTGCGACGCCGTGCTGACAGTTCCGATGGTGCGGGTCGCGTTGCCCGTCCATACTCGCGGGAAGGTGGGGAACGGGGTACGCGATATGCCCGTGCTCATGGCGGCGGGCACGTTTGCCGTTGATCCGAATCCCTCGGGGCCGCCGTGGCGGCGGTGGAGTGACCTCACCGCTGAGCAAGCGGCGGAACGTGGTGTCTTCGCGCCGGTCTGGTCCGTGTCGTTCGGGGCGAGGGAACGGATCGCCATGGCGCCCGGTGACGTACTCGGAACAGTGCTGATTCCGGAGCGCGCCAGCGGATACTGCTGCGGGTTCGCCGGAGGTGACGGTCCGAATCTGGCTTGTGTGAAGTGCGGGCTGCTCGTGGCGACCCGTATCGACGATTGCTCGTTGTGGCAGGTGGTGTGGCTCGAACCCGGCGCCGTGCGCGCGGTGCCCGGCGACGCGCCCGCGCCGGCGGAGGTGGCGTTTACCGGCCGGTTCGGCGAACGTGAGGCGGCAGGCGCGCACGCGCTAGCGCATCTGATCGCGGCTTCGGACGGAAGGCCCGTGACCGTCCCCGACGGCGGTGTCGCGGAGCTGTTCCGGCGCGCGCTCGACGGGCTGCTCCCAGCCGGTGCGCCTGCGAAGACAGTGGCGTTGGCCGGCCCAGGCCTGCCTGTCCCGGACGCCGACATTCTCCTGGTGCCGGGGGAGGCCCGGCCGGGGTGCGTGGCGTTGCCGCCCGAGCTGTGGAGAAGCCTCGCGTTCCCCGGTAAATGGCCGCCGATTCCGGCTACCGGAGGATTTCCTGACGGCGTTCTCCGTGACGATCCGCCGCCGGCGCCCGCGCGGAGCTTGTTCGAACCCGACCGGGAGATCTTCCTCTCCACCCTCGCTCGTCTTCCAGCCGTGCGGCAGCCGTGGCTCCGGGAGATCTACGACCGGGTGAACGCCGACCGGAACGCCCTCAGGTTCCCTTGATCCGCAGGTCAGGTCTCGGGATGAACGAACGCGGGCTGGGTGGTTTCGTCTGGTTCGTCGTAGTAGTGGTGGAAGACCGCGGTCTGGCTGCCCGAGATCGGCGGGACGATCCAGCTCCAGTCCGCCGGGCAAGCACGTCCCGAGGTTCGCTCCCGCTCGAGATGCATGAGGAACCGGCGTGATTCGGTGTGATGGTCCGTGATGGACACTCCCGCCGCGTTGAACGAGTGCTGCACCGCCAGTGTCAGCTCGACCATCGTCCGGTCACGCCAGAGCGTCCGGTCGTCGTCGGCGGGCAGGCCCATTCGCTCGGCGAGCTTGGGGAGCAGGTTGTAGCGGTCGGCGTCGGCCAGGTTGCGGCAGCCGACCTCGCTGCTCATGTAGATCCCGTTGAAGGCGACCGGATACTTGATCCCGCCGATCAGCAGCCGCATCGAGCTGATCGCGGGCACCGCGTGCCAGCGCAGGCCGAGCCGGGAGAACCAGGGCAGGTCGGGATGGCTCAGCGGGACCTCGAGCACGGCGTCCGGTGGGAGGGTGTACCAGCGGATTCGGCCGCGCGGGCATTCGACGACCAGCGGCAGCACGTCGAAGCGGGTGCGCGGGGCCGGTGGGCGCCAGCCGAGGCCGCGGACGAACTCGGTGAAGGCGAGGTTGCGCGGGTCGCCGAGCACCGAGTCGTCGGGGCGCAGGTAGCCGGCGTAGCGGATGAGCTGCTCGTTCCAGATGCGCGGGCCGGGGCCGTCCGCCGTGTCGGGGGCGAAGACCGTGATCGTCGAGCGGATCCGGCCGCCGCGGGTGGCCTCGCGCAGATGGCCGACGCATTCTTCCGCGACTTGATCCGGATTCGAAACGGATCTTCTGTCGCGCAGGTGCAGGCCGTTCCAATACAGCCTGCCGATACACCGGGCCGAATTTCGCCAGGCGACCCGCGCGCCGAATTCCAGCTCGGCAGTTGTGTGCCGGTAGCAACCTGTTCGTCTTATCTGACGATCGACTTCGGCAATTCGCGAACCAAGGCCGGGTAGGTGCTTCTCCGTGTAGAAAAGTCGAAGAAACTCTTCTGCCGCAGCGAGATTGACGCTGTGCTCACTGTCGGTGCGTGGATCGGGGAGGTCGACCACCCGAATGTCGGATTGGGTCATCGGATGGGCTCACAAATCGAATTCAACGCGTCGTCGCGCACGACTCCTCCGATGCTCAGGCTGCTCGGGGAAAACAACGACAATACAACACCGAGTCAACACCTGAGCCGAGCCGATCAATGGGAATCGATTTCCGCGGTAAAGCCGAGATCAATTCACTCGAAACGGCTCGCGTCGCCCGCTCCATAACGGATGATCTCGGCGCTGCCGCCGGAGAAGTCCACGACCGTGGTCGGCTCCGTGCCGCATTCGCCTGAGTCGATCACCGCGTCGACCACGTAGTCGAGCCGCTCCTTGATCTCCCAGCCCTGCGTCATCGGCTCCTCCTGGTCCGGCAGCAGCAGCGTGCTCGACAGGATCGGCTCGCCGAGCTCGGCGAGCAGCGCGTGGACCACCGGGTGATCGGGGATCCGCACACCCACGGTCTTCTTCTTGGGGTGCATCAGCCGCCGGGGGACCTCTTTGGTCGCGGGCAGGATGAACGTGTAGCTGCCCGGTGTGGACGCCTTGATCGCGCGGAACGCGGTGTTGTCGATGTGCACGAACTGGCCGAGCTGGGCGAAGTCGTGGCAGACCAGCGTGAAGTGGTGCTTGTCGTCGAGATGGCGGATGGTGCGGATGCGGTCGATGCCGTCGCGGTTCTCGAGAGCGCTGCCCAGCGCGAAACACGAGTCGGTCGGGTACGCGATCAGGCCACCGCCGCGCACGATGTCGACCACCTGGCCGATCGAACGCTTCTGCGGGTTTTCCGGATGCACGTCGAAGTACTTCGCCATCCCTGAAGCCTAGGATCTTCACCCGATGAGCGCAGTGACGGGTCGCTGACCGCGCGCTGACAAGATCGAAACAAGTCTTCGCCAAGGTCCTGGCCATGGTGAAAACACTTCTCGGCGTGGCCGTGCTGATGGCCACGGTCACGGCACCCGCCGCAGCCCAGTCCGACACGGTCGTGCACGACCTCGCCGTCACCGCGGCCGAGCAGCAGGCCGTCCGCGACTACTGGACCCCCGAACGCATCGCCACGCTGGAAGTCGGGCCGACGACGCCGGGGCACCCGCCGGTCGATGGCCCGGACGGCTCGTCGGTCGCTACGGGCACCGAGGTCGAACGGACCGTCGGGCGGCTCTTCTTCGTCGACCGCGGCGAGGACTCCAGCTGCACCACCACCCTCGTGACCAGCGCGAACCTGGCCACCGCCGTCACCGGCGGGCACTGCGTCCATGGCCGTGACCTGATCGGCAACGATCCACAGTGGATGACCAAGATGTTCTTCGTGCCCGGTTTCCGTGACAACACCAGGCCGTTCGGGGACTACGTCGTGCGCTCCGCCGTCGTGGACCGGCACTGGGTCGACGACGACCAGCGCTCCGAGTACGACCAGGCGTTCCTCGTGCTCAACGGGAAGCCGGGACAAGGCCAGCTGATCGCCTTCGGCCTGCCGGGCGGCCTCCCGGCGACCGAACTCGGCTATCCGCGCGCGGCCAAGAAGGACGGCCACCACGGCCGCCTCGAGTTCACCGGCATGCACGTCGCGCGCTGCTGGGGCACCCCGAAGGAGAACAAGGGCAACGACGAGATCCCGGCGCACGCGGGCCAGTGGGGCATCCCGTGCGACATGGGCGGCGGCTCCAGCGGCGGCCCGCGCCTGGCGCTGTTCGACGACAAGACCGGCCGCGGCACGGTCGTCGGCGTGAACACCCAAGGCTGGTACCTCGACGACGCCGGCCGGATCTGCGCGGACCAGTCGAAATGCACCAGGCACCTGCTCGGCCCGCAGTTCACCGCCAAGATCACCGCTCCGCTGTACGCGCGGGCAGCCGCAGCGTGAACACCGCTCCCTGACCGGGTGAACTGGCAGCGATCACGGCCCCGCCGTGCGCTTCCTCGAGCTTGCGGACGATGGCGAGCCCGAGCCCGAGCCCGAGCCCGAGCCCGAGGCCGGTGTCGGCCACCTCGATGTCGAAATCCTCGGTCCGCAGGACAAGCAGGCCAACGCTCACGAGGAAGGACGCCTTCCCCGCGCTGGCAGCGGGGAAGGCGTCCTGGAACGGCGCCGGGTGAGAAGTGAGGCGTCCTCCTACCCGGCGCCAACCGGCCCGGCGGTCTTCGGGGGGCTGGGAGAGTGAGACCGCCGAGGTTGATGGTCCGGCCCGACGGGCAGGGCGCTACCCGCCGGACCGGAGTTGGGGTGGGGTGCTACGCGTTGCTACTTCAGTAACCTCCATTCCCGTCGTCGGGAGCGGGAGTGCTCGTCGATGACTCGACGACGGCCTTCTTGTCGGCCGCGATCTTGCACCCGTTCGGCTCGATCGCGTACCAGGTGTTGCCGACGGTGTGGCCGTTGGCCTGACCGGGCGCGGTGTCCTTGGAGTAGCGGTAGACCGGCCAGTTGCCGATCATCACCTGCTCGGTTCCGTCGGACCGCTTCACCTTGCCGATGAGCTTCGGGTCGACCCCGTTGAGCTTCACCTCGCCCTGTGAAAGCAGCGGGGGCCATGTCTTCGCGCAGGCGTCCTCACAGGTCGCCTTGCGCGGCGGCTTCGCGCCGTCCTTGGTGAACAGATACAGCGTCATGCCGTTCTGATCGGTCATCACCTGGCCGAGCCCGGCGATCTCAGAGGCATTGAGCGCGGTGGCGGCCTCTTCGGTGGTCTCGGTCTTCTTCTCGCCGGTCTTGACGGCCTTGCCGCCGGCGGGAGTCACCGCGCTCCACACACCGTCCTTGCCCTGCCCGGTCGCCTGGCCGGGACCGGTGTCCTTGGAGAACCGGTAGATCGGCCAGCCGTTGACGGTCACCTGCTTCGTCCCGTCGGTGCGGGTCACCGTGCCGACCATCTTCTCGTCGACCCCGGTCAGCTGCGGCGCGCCGTCGGCGAGCAGCGGCGGCCAGGTGGTGGCACAGGCATTGTCGCAATTGGACTTCGGTGGTTTCGAGGTGTCCTTGTCGAAGCGGTACAGGGTCTTCCCGGTCTGATCGGTGAGCACCTGGCCCACCCCTTCGACTTCGGTGGCGACCAGCTTCGGCTGCTCGATGGCGGCCTGCGGCTTGATCTGCACGGCTGCGGGCGGCGCGTCGTCGGCCGTGGTGCCGCAGGCGGTCAGCGCACCGAGTCCGGACACCGCGAGCAGGGCCGTGACCGCGACACTCTTACGGGGCATGGGAAAAGTCTCCTTCTTCGGGGATGTCCAGCTGATCCGGCAGGCCGTCATTCCCGGCACGTCCGGCCCTTGTTGATGCAGTTGACGACCCGGCTCATGATGCATTGGGACATCACGTTGGCGAAGTCGTCGTGATCGGACGCCGGGTTGTGCTTTTCCTCCGGGAAAGCGTCCACTTTGTACTGACCGGCGAGCTGGATGGCTCGGGGGATGTTGTAGGTGAGGCTGACCCTCAACTGGGGGACCGCCGAGAAACCGTTGCCGCACTTGCCATTGGCGTCGGGGAAGACGATGTGCGTGCGGTGGTTCGCGCTGTCGATGTTCTTGCCGTCCCAGCAGCTCGGGAAGGTGTGGATCCGCTTGACCTTGCTGCCCTCCGGGCAGATCGGGTACTTGTCGATCAGGCGGTCCTCGAACCCGGTGCAGGTCCAGCTGACCCTGGCGTTCTTGGGCCCGTTGGTGGTGACCTTGGCGTCACCGTAGAGCACGCGCAGGAACTTCGGCATGGCACGGACCTTGCTCGCGGTGCTGCCCTGGAAGGTCAGCTCCACGTTCTGCGGCCGCTGGATCACGCCGTCGTTGCCGGGCAGTTCGTTGTCGGGGTTGGCGGGCGGGAGCTTCGCGGCGGCGTCGGCGCCTTGGCTGTTCTCGTCGCCGTTGTCGATGCCGTTCTTGCCCTTCTTCTTGTCCTTCACCGCGCAGTCCTTGAGGTCGGCCGCGTCGAGCTCGGCCTTCCCGCCGTTCTTGGCGATCGTGTCGTTGATCTTCTTGATCGACGCGTCTCGCTTGTCCTTCAACGGATCGAGGACCGCTTTTTCGGCGGAGCCGTTGGCACCGCGGGCTTCGGCGGCCGCCATGTCCTTGTCGGCCTGTGCGGATTGGGCGTCGAGTGCGTCGAGTTCACGGCCCACCTCCTGCTCGGCGGCCGCCGGCACCTCTTCCGGCAGCTGGCTGGCCACGTCGGGGCATTCGACGCGGGCCACCTGGTCGGCCTTCTTCGCCTGTTCCCGTTGCGGGTCAGGGTTTTCGGCCTTGGGGTTCTCCTTCTCGGCCTCTTCCTCGTCCTCGGTGTCGATGCGGACGACCGGCCAGAAGTAGGCTGACTTGTCACCGTTGCGGCAGGTGGTGCCCGCGGCCTGCAGGCTCTTGTTGTTGGAATCCGCGTTGGTGGACAGGTTTCCGACGTAGTCGTGCAGATGCTGGGCGCCGTTGCGGACACCGGGCTGTGCGATGAAGTTGTCGGGGTTGAAGTGCCCGTTCTCGTTCTTCCCGCAGTTGACGGTGAAGGTGCCCTTCGAAGCACCCCGGCCTGGCTGCGGCTTAGCGACGTTCGCCTTGACAGTGGTGATGTCCACGAACAGGGACTTGTCGGCACCGTCGGCCTTCGCCTCGCCTGGCGAACCGGCGGTGACGTTCACGACCAGCGCGCCCGCCGCGATCGCCAGTGCGAAAACACCGGTGGCGATCTTCGTTCTGCGGGCAATGCGATGTCGCCCTTCGTTTCGGGCCATTGACTGTTCACCTCGTTCGGCTTCCGGGCAGGGGGTATGACGGCGCCGCCCGGGAATGAGCTAACGGATGGTTCGTAATGTGGGAATCCGGACCGCGGCAAGGAAAGCGGCGGTTCCGGTTGCCATTTTGCTGTGGCATAGATGGATACGGGGGCCGACCATGATCGGTTTAAAAAGCGACCCGCCCGTTACCGTTCCGTTATCTGTGTCCCCGCGATGACCTGATGGTGCCCCGCGAGCGTGAACGTTGTGAAAGTGGCGTTCACAACGCTCACCCTGGATCCACCGAGGATCTTGGTGGGTTGATCGTGTCGTGGACGCGCAGATGCCCTCTGACTTGGGATGATTGTTCTTGCGAAGGAATCAATCG
>NZ_JBHWEB010000180.1:0-13854 GCF_042734395.1 Amycolatopsis sp. NPDC059657
GTTCCCGACGGCTAGAACCGTCGGCAACACTCACGACCGCCGCGGGCGCAGGACGACCGACCAGGTGGTGAGGTCGGTGGGGGCGGTGATGTTCCGCGCGGTGGCGAACGGCTCGTCGCCGCCGCTCACCGGGCACCCCGGTGCCGCGTAGGCGAGGAAGTTCCAGTGGCGCTGGCCAGGGCTCGCGGGCAAAGTCGGCGTCCTCGTTCCCGCGTCGCCGTTCAGCGGGAAGCAATGGCTCCAGTCGCTGACCGGCCCCGGTGCGGATCCTCGGTAGGCATAGAGGCTTTGCGCGCCCGACGGCACGGTCACCCGTACCGCGATGTCCGTGTCAGGGCTTCCCGACGAAGCCGTGATCACCACGACGCCGGCGAGAATGACGGTGATGAATCCGGCCACGGCCTTGATCGCGGGGTCCATGGCCGGTCAGGTGAGTTCGAACGTGGGCCGGTACAGGTCGTGCCAGTGGTACAGGTCGAGGATGCGGTCGACGCCCCGGCGCACGCTGGACGGGGTCGCCGCCGGATCGAGGCCGATGGCTTGCTCGGCCCAGTGGCGGTCGATCAGGTTGTCCGCCGGGTCCTGTGTGGACGGACACGATGCCTTCAACCGCGCCTGCGCCGAGCGCGGGACCACGTGCGCCGTCGCGTGGCGAAGCAGGCTCTTTTCCTTGCCGTCGAAGGAGCAGCCCGTGAATCCGCACATCGGCCGTTACCGGGGAACGGCGATGATCGCCGTAGTCTCGGCCGGCAGGGCCGTGACCTTCTCGACCGCGAACCCGGCACGGGCAAGCAGCTCGGTGTATTTCTCGAGGGTGCGGTGCCTGCCTCCGTTGGTCATCAGCAGGTGCAGGTCCCACAGCGACGGGAGTACGGTCGGCGACTCGTCGGTCACGACACGTTCGAGGATGATCAGCCGCGACGGTGAACCCGCCATCGCCGCCAGGCAGTTCGCGAAGACTCCGACCACGGCGTCATCGCTCCACCCTGCCAGCACGCGGCAGAGGAAGTAGACATCACCGCCCTCGGGAACGGACTCGGTCATGTCACCGCCGACCAGTTCGACCCGATCGAGGCCGACCGTGGATCGCAGGTTCCGCTCGGCCACCGGGATGACGTGCGGACGGTCCAGTACCTTCGCGCGGGCGTCGGGCACGGCGGCGAGTATCGCGGCCGTGAGCTGACCTGGTCCGGCACCGACGTCGACGAACGTCTTGCCGGCGAGGTCGATGGCCTCGGGCACGTAGTCGAAGAACAGGCTGCCAGCCTTCATCGCGAGCTGGAATCGTTCGCTGAGCTCGGCATTGCCACTGAGATGTTGATAAAGCGGTTCGCCGTATTCTATTTCGAAACCTGCCGTTAATGTGGAGATCGACTGGGAGGCGTGTCCCCATGCGGTGTAGAACTCTTCGCCGTAAAGCAGGCACATTTCCCTGAGGGAATCCGGTGTGTCCGTGAGCAGGTCGCTGACCGGCGTGCCGCGGTAGCCCGTGGCGCCGTCACCCTCGAACACCCCCATCGCAACGAGCAGCCGCATGAGCCGATGGATACCCTCGGGCTGGGCGCCGGTCGCGGCGGCGAGCTCGTCGTCGGTGTTCCGCCCGGCGCCGATCAGGTCGGGGATGCCCAGCTTGACGGCGGTGTAGAGGCACTGAGCGCGCCATCCGCCGGTGATCACATCGACTACTTCCTGAGCTGCCTTCAAGTCGACCTTCACGACTGCCATCCTCCTCCGGCCCCACTGACGGGCTCCAGCTGTTCTAGTGGCGAGCGGAAACCCAGGTCAACGCCCTTGGCAATAGTCGCGTGTTCTTTCGTGAATATGCGGAATCTTCGGTGGATGAGGACTTTTTTAGGCACTTTACGGATTGCAGAAAACGCTCCCCGAGCATGAACTGACATCTTCGCGTGATGGCTCGAGACGGGCGCAGGCGACTGGTCTGGCAAGTATTCGCGGTTCACCACGACTATGACATGGAAGGACCCGTATGACCGGCATCCCGACCATCGCTCCCTACCGGTTGCCCGCGGGCGCCGACCTGCCGCCCTCGGTGGCCTCGTGGAAGATCGATCCCGACCGCGCCGTTCTCCTCGTCCACGACATGCAGCGGTACTTCCTGCGGCCGATCCCGGCGCCGACGTCGGAGGAGCTGGTGCGCAACGCAACGACCGTGCACCAGCGGTGCCGGGCCGCGGGCATCCCGGTCGCCTACACCGCTCAGCCTGGCGGGATGTCCGAAGTGGACCGTGGGCTGCTGAAGGAGTTCTGGGGCAGGGGCATGAGAGTCGATCCCGCCGACCGCGAGATCGTCAAGTCGCTGGCGCCCGAACCGGGCGACTGGCGGCTCACGAAGTGGCGCTACAGCGCCTTCCACCGCACCGATCTGCTCGACCGGATGCGCGAATCGGGCCGCGATCAGCTGGTCATCTGCGGCATCTACGCCCACGTGGGTGTGCTGATGACCGCGGTGGACGCGTTCACCCACGACATCGAGCCGTTCCTGGTCGCCGACGCGATCGCCGACTTCTCCGAGGACCACCACGCGATGGCCCTGCGCTACGCGGCGGCGTGCTGCGCCGTCGTGCTGGAGACCGGCGAGGTGCTGTCATGACCGACCTGCTGGACCTGGTGCTGGCCACGCCCGAGTTGCCGTTCGCCGTGCTGCACCGGCCACACACGACCGGCCCCTCGCGGCTGGAAGTCCTCGTCGGTGAAGTCTCGTCGGTGCCGACGCTCGCCGACATCCCGCTCGGGGATCCGGGCCCCGGCCCGCGGACGCTGGCCGTGGTCCCGTACCGGCAGGTCCGCGAGCGTGGCCTCGAGTGCGTCGACGACGAGGCGCCGTTGCTGGTCATGCGGGTACGCGACTACGCGGTGCTGTCCAAAGTGGACGTGCTCGACCGGCTGCCCACCCGGCCCATCGAGCTGTCAGGCACGCGGTTCGACCTCGACGACACCACCTACGCCGACATCGTGCGGAAGGTGATCACCAGCGAGATCGGCGAGGGCGAGGGCGCGAACTTCGTGATCAGGCGAGCGTTCCTCGCCGAGATCGAGGACTACGCCCCGGCGGTCGCGCTCGCTTTCTTCCGGCGGCTGTGCGAGCAGGAGGCCGGCGCGTACTGGACATTCGTGCTGCACACCGGTGACCGGACGTTCGTCGGAGCCACCCCCGAGCGGCACGTCAGCCTCGCAGGCGGTGTCGCGACGATGAATCCGATCAGCGGCACGTACCGGTATCCCGCCGGCGGGCCGACGGTGTCCGGAGTGCTCGAGTTCCTCGCTGACGGCAAGGAGATCGACGAGTTGTACATGGTGCTCGACGAGGAGCTCAAGATGATGTCGCGCGTGTGCGACGGCGACATCCGGGTGATCGGCCCGCGGCTGAAGGAGATGACGCGGCTGGCGCACACGGAGTACTTCATCGAGGGCCGTTCCCACAGTGACGTGCGTCAGATCCTGCGCGAGACGATGTTCGCGCCGACGGTCACCGGCTCTCCGGTCGAGAACGCGTGCCGGGTGATCAAACGACACGAACGCCGCGCCCGCGGCTACTACAGCGGCGTCGCCGCCCTCATCGGCAACGACGAGTCCGGCAGGCAGAGCATGGACTCGGCCATCCTCATCCGGACCGCGGAGATCGACCCGGCAGGCCATGTCGAAATCGGGGTGGGTGCGACGCTGGTGCGTCACTCCGACCCGGTGTCGGAAGTCGCCGAGACCCGGGCCAAACTCGCGGCACTGCTCTCGGCACTGCAAGACCGCCCGCTGCCGTTGCGGGAGCATCCTGAGGTCGAGGCCGCGTTGGCTAGGCGCAACAATCGCCTCGGCTCGTTCTGGTTCACCGGTGGCGACCCGTGTCCCGACGTCGGTAAGCGGGCACTCGTGATCGATGCCGAGGATACGTTCACCTCCATGATCGCCCACCAGTTGCGGGCGCTCGGATTGCGGGTGACCGTGCGGCGTTTCGACGACGACTATTCGGCGGACGGCTACGACCTCGTGGTGCTCGGGCCTGGCCCCGGCGATCCTCGCGATGTCGCACACCCCAAGATCGCGCATCTGCGGAGTGTGGTGTTCTCGCGGCTCAGCCGGGGCGAGCCACTGCTCGCCGTGTGCCTGAGCCACCAGGTGCTGTGTTCCATGCTCGGACTGGATTTGCTCCGGCTCCCGGCGCCGAACCAAGGCGTGCAGCGTGAGATAAGCCTGTTCGGCCAGCGAGAAACCGTCGGCTTCTACAACACCTTCGTCGCGGGCAGTGCGTGCGACGAAGACGCCCACCCGCTGGCCGGCCCGATCCAGATCAGCCGTGATCCGAGCACCGGCGAGGTACATGCCTTGCGTGGCAGGGCTTTCGCGTCCGTGCAGTTCCATCCCGAATCCGTGCTGACCGCCGACGGGCCCGGCATCATGAGCAGGCTGCTCGCGGCCGTGCTGCCGGTCGCCCCGGTACTGCAGCCATGAAGGCCGTGATCGCCTGGTGGGACCTCGCCGGATCCACGCAGACAGTCGCGTCTTTGCGTACGGCGCTGCACCGCGACGGTGTGGAGGACTGGGCGTCGATACCCGGCCTGGTCTCGAAGTTCTGGTTCTCCGATCCGGTGGCGGGGCGGTGGGGCGCGGTCATGGTCTTCGCCAGCGCCGACCACGCCCGCCTGCCGTTGCCACCCAACAGGGCGGCGGCGCTGATCGGCCGCCCGCCGACGGTGCGGCTCGTCGGCGATGTCGAGGCACTCGTGACAGGCCCAGCCGTTCCGGAAGGAGATCGGCCATGGCAGTGAACGCCGCACACGCGCGGATCGGCCCGGAGTTCGCCCAGCCGCCACGCGACCCGCTGCCGCTGCTGCGGGACTGGTTCACCACGGCCGCGGACCGGGGCGTGCGTGAACCCGGCGCGATCGCGCTGGCGACCGTGAACCCGGACGGAGAGCCGACCAGTCGGATGATCCAGCTCAGCCGGTTCACCGGACGAGGCCTGGTCTTCGCCACTCACGCCAGTAGCCGCAAAGGCCGCGACATCGCCGACGCCGGACGCTGGTCGGGAGTGGCATACTGGCGCGAAACCAACCAGCAGGTCACCTTCGGCGGGCACGCCCATGACGCGGGTGACGCCGTCGCCGACGAGTTGTGGGCTGGGCGTCCCGTCGCCGCGAACGCCATGTCGGCGGTGACCCGGCAAAGTGAACCACTCGGGGACGCGCGTGACCTGCCGGCGCGTGCCGAGGCACTCGCCGAGGGCGGCCCGGTGCCGCGGCCCGGCCACTGGGTCGCCTACGAACTCGTCGTCACTCACGTGGAGTTCTGGCAAAGCAGCGCCGACCGGCTGTACCGGCGGTTGCGCTACGACCTCACCGAGTCGGGCTGGGCCGCCGTGCGGCTGCAGCCCTAGCCGGGATCACACGTGGAAAACACCCTTGGCGACGAGTACCGCGGACCCGGAAACGTCCACCGTGTCCACGCGGTCCCGGGCGCCGTGCATGGTGGCGTACATAGTGGACATACGTCCCATCTCGACGCCTTGGTGGATCTCGATCTCCGTCCCGGGCGCCACCAGCCCGTGGCGCACCAGGTGCACCGCCAGCGGCCCGGCCGCCGAACCGGTCGCGGCGTCCTCCGCCACTCCGTAAGCGGGCGAGAACATCCGCAGCCGCCACGTCGGGCCCGATCCGGCGAAGCAGTTGACCGCGACGTCCGGGTGGTGCGCGAGCGCGAGCAGGTCGGGCCGCACCCGCGAGAGCGCCGGGATGTCCGGCAACCCGACGAAGACATGCCGCGGGCCGTTGCGGTACACCTCGACCGGCAGCACCGACGACGTCAGCTCCAACGCCTTCAGCACCTCCTCGGCCCGCGCGTACGGTTCCCACACCGGGTTCGGCTGACGCATCCGCGCCGAGACGACCCGGCCGCCGACACGAGTCAGCTCGAACGGGATCACGCCCATGCCCGTCTCCATCAGCAGACGGTCCGACGGTGCCGAGTCGCCCAGCGCGATCGCGGTGCCCAGGGTGGGATGGCCAGCGAACGGCAGCTCGTTCACCGGGGTGAAGATACGCACCCGGACGTCACCGCCCGCACGCGGCGGCAGCACGAAAGTCGTCTCGGACAGATTGAGTTCCCGCGCGATGAGCTGCATTTTTTCACCCGGAAGATCAGTGCCATCGAAGAAAACGGCGACCGGGTTTCCGCGCAACGGCGTGTCGGTGAAAACATCGACGATCACGTAATCGTGCATGAGCCGCACAGTATTGTGTGGGTCTGTCGAAAAGCAAGCCCATGCTCCACATTCCACAGGAAGGTCCACAATGGAAAACTCGTTCACTGACGGCGCGGAAATCCGGAAGCAGAATCGGGCCGTGGTCGAGGACTACCTCAGCCGGACCGGGGAAACCCGGCTCGACCGGTACCTGCTCTTCGCCAAGGACGGCAGCGCGGGACTCTACACCGCCGACACCACCGAACCGGTCGTGTCCACCGGGCACGAGAAGCTGAAAGCGCACGGTGAATGGTCACTGCGCATGTTCCCCGACTGGACGTGGTTCAACATCCAGGTCTTCGAAACGCAGAACCCGTCGCACTTCTGGGCAGAGTGCGACGGTGAAGGCCAGATCCTTTACCCCGGTTACGCTCCAGGGCTCTACCGGAACCACTTTCTTCACTCATTCGAGTTCAAAGACGGCCGCATCTCCAAGCAGCGCGAGTTCATGAACCCCTTCAACCAGCTGCGAGCACTGGGCATCGAGGTACCGACCATCAACCGCGGCGGAATCCCCACGTGATGACGGGGACCGGCTTCATCGCGTGGGTATCGGCAGGCGGTCATGTGGTAGCAGCCCGAACTGACGCAGCCGGTCGACGGCGGAGAAAGGTTGGATGCCGAGGCCGGACATGTTGTAGGCCATCAGGTGCAGCAGCCGGGGGTTGGCAGCGGTGCGGCGGAGTGCCCGGCCGCCGAGCCCGCGTGCGAGGGGCGAGGTGGCCGTGATGAGCCGGGCGGCCCGGTGGCTCATCCGCTGGTTGTGAGCCAACGCGGGCATCCGGTCCGCCTCGTAGGCGGGCAGTGCTCTGTCGACGGCGCTCGCCAAGTTCGGTGCGTCGCCGTAGTGCTCGGCCAGCCGGTCCGCCAGCGCGCAGGCGTCGGCTATCGCGCAGCCCAGTCCTTGGGCCGCCATGGGGTGCACGACGTGCGCGGCGTCGCCTGCCAGTGCCAGCCCTGGCGCGGTCAGCCTTTCCGCGAGAAAGCGTGACACCGGAAGCACTTGGGGCCTGCTCGGGGTCGCGGGCAGTGCGTCGCTCAGCCAGCCCAGCGCCGGAACCTCCGACACGAGACCGTCGTACCAGGACCGTGCGCTGTCAGTGCCGCGCAGCTCGTGTGGTTCGACCTGGGCGTATACCCTGACGCGATGGCCGGGAAGTGGATAGACGAGCCGCAGTCCCCGCGGGCTCCGATAGGCGGTGAACGCCTCGATCGCGGTCGAAGCGGTGACTTCGAAGGTGGCCAGCCGGTGGGGGTAGGCGTGCCGGAGGCCGGTGATTCCGATGGCCTTGCGCAGCGTCGAGGACACGCCGTCAGCGGCCACGACCAGCCCGGCCCGTACGTGGTACCGCCTGCCGTTCTCGGTCAGCCACGCGCCGTCGACCCGGCCGTCGCTCATGGTGAGTTCGCCGACGACGGTGTCGCGGCGCAGGGAGACCGTGGACGGCAGGCTGTCGCCGAATGCGTGAAGGATGCCCGGGTAGTCCTGGGCGAGCAGGTGCCTGCTGCCCTCGGGCAGGTCGCCGTAGTCGATGGCGAGCAGGGGCGTTCCGCGTTCGTCGCTGGTGACGAGCCGGGAAAGCCGCAGCGCGCCTTGCTCGTCGAGCCGGGAAAGCGCGCCCCAGGAACGTAGCGCCGGCAACGCGGACGGCTGGAACACTTCGCCCTTGGCGACCGGGCGGATGCCCGGCTGCTTGTCCACCACCACGACCCGCAGGCCCAGTGCCCCCAGCGCGCACGCCGTGGCCAGCCCCGCGACTCCCGCGCCGCAGACCAACACGTCGGTCATCCGGCCGCCGCCTTCCGGTAGGCGCCGAGCGCGCGCAGCGCGAGGCCGTTGGTGATCGCGGTGTTGAAGTAGCGATAGCAGTTGCGGATCCACTCGCTCACCGGAGCGGCGGGCCAGGTGCCGTCGGGCGACTGGGCGTCGAGCAGCCAGCGCACCGCGCGGATCGCGACGGGATCGGCGGAGGGCAGGCCGGCCTGCAGGAGCGCGCGCAACGCCCATGACGTTTCCTCGACCGTGCCAGGGTTTCCCTGTCCGCCGTCCGACCACGATCCATCCGGGCGCTGAGTGGTGAGCAGCCATCGTTTCGGGCCGGCCGTCTCGCCGCCGGCGCGCGCCAGCGCCTCTAGCACCACTGCGGTGCCCGCGGTGTGGTTGCGGTACCACATCGCCTCGAACCGGCCATCGCCGTCCTGCTGGGTGTGCAGCCAGCCGACCGCGCGCCGGACGCGCCGGTCACCACTGTCCACACCGGAATCGAGCAACGCGCCGATGGCCTGTGCGGTGATGAAAGGGTCGGCGCCGATGTTGGGCGCGACGGTCTCGGGCACGCACAGGCTCCATGAGCCACGGCGGTCCTGCTGTCCGGTCAGCCAGGCCGCGCCTCGCGCGACCGAATGGTCCTTTCGCGACAACCGGGCCAGTAACGCGGTGACCTCCGCCGTCTCCAGCGCCATCGGCCAGCCGTGCCCGGTTCCGTAACTCCAATACCCAGGCGGGCTGGCGAAGGCGGTGAACGGCTGGATGCCCTGGCGGGACCGCAGCATCGCGATCGTGCGCGCCAGCCGCGGATCGTCACCGTAGCCGGCCTCCTCGAGCCCGGCGGCGGCGAACACCGACCAGGTGATGTCCAGCGGCATCATGTCCCAGGACCCGTCCGGATTGACGGTCGCGATCAGCCGCCGCCTGATCGCGTCGACCACCTCCGGTGCCTGCCCACCGCGCGCGAGCCCGAGGCAGATCATGGACGCGGGCCATGGATCGCCGCCCAGCTCACCAGTGCCGCCTTCGTGTTCGTGCATCTGGCGGATCACCGAGACCGCGCGCCGTGCGGCCAGGCCGCGGGCAGCCGGCTTGAGGCTGAGCGCGGCGGCCACCGGGAGCATCACCGCGAACATCCGCCGTGCCCAATACGGGAACAGGAACAACGCGGTCGGAATGCTCCGTACCGCTTCGGGTTCGAGCCAGCCCGCCAGCGAGTGGAAGAACTTGCAGAGCGCGCTGACGGCCTTGCTCGGCACGGCGTCGAGACCGCCGTAGCGGTCGAGCCACGCCCGTCCGGCGAGCACGGCGGGATCCGGCGCCCGGCGGCCTGCGACGTGCAGCGCGACCGTGGCCATGACGGTCGGCAGCACTTCGCTGTCCACACCGGAAACCGTGGCCCAGCCGCCGTCGGCGCGTTGGGCCTCGCGTAGCCAGGTCGAACCTGCCCGCACCAGTTCACCTGCGTCCGGGTCCGTCAGGAACAGCGTGATGACCGCTGCCGCGGTCGACACTGTGGAGGACCAGTCGGCGTCGGTGCGGATCACCCCGTCCGGGCGGATCGCCGAGAACAGTGCGGCGGCGGCCCGCTCGATGCCGTTGCCCAGCGGGTCGATCTCAGGCACGGTGTCCCTCCGGGAACTCGTACGGCGCACGCATCCGGCGCTGCGTAGGCAGTGTCAGCGCCAGCGCGGGTATCAGCACGATGAATCCGATCTTCGGTGGGAGCAGCGCGGCGGCCAGCAGCAGCCGCTCGATCACGAGCAGTTCGTGTGCGCGGAGCGCGCGACCGGGCGATACCGTCCGAAGTGTCCACAACGAGGCGACACCGAAGGCCGCCGCACCAAAGAGCAGCGCGGAATCCGGCACGACGGCGAACACCATGACGACTGCCGCCGTGTACAGGATCGCGACCAGGCGCACGGTGGCTCGCACTCCGTACCGGACCGGGAAAGTCAGGTAGCCGCCGCGCTCGTCGCCGTCGATGTCGCGAAGTGTGCCCACCAGGTTCGAAGCCGTGTCGTGGCACAGGAACGCCAAAGCCGCGAGCATCGTCATGGGTGGTGGTACGGGATGGGTCAGCATGGAACCACACACCAGTGCGAGTCCCGTCGCGGTACCGCGCGCGAAATTGCCGTACAGGCCATGGCTTTTCAGGAACGCGCCGTACGACACCATCACGACGACCGTGAGCAGCGCCAGCAACGAGACCCGCCAGTTCACGACCAGCAGGGTGGCCAAAACGAGACCGGCCAGCCCGATCCCGGTCGACCGGGCCGTACGCGCGGGCAACCGGCCGGAGGGGATCGGCCGTTGAGGCTTGCTGATCGCGTCGAGTTCCCGGTCGAAGTAGTCCCCGAGGTAGTGGCCCGAAACCCAGCCGAGAGTCGCGGCCGCCCAGGCGAGTGCCAGCTGGGCCCAGGAGGGCTGGCCGGGTGGCAGCGCCGCTCCGGCCATACCGACCAGGCCGGGATAGGCGAGCGTGTACGGCCGCCAGGTCTGCACGTGTGCCGACACCATCGCTAACAGTCCCGGTCGACGCAGAGCCTGGCGACCGAAGCGAGAAACTCGGTGCTCGGTGAGACAGGGAGACCGGCCAGTGCGTCGATCGCTCGATGGGCCTCCTCTGTCGCATACCGCCTTGCTCGCTCGATCGCGCCCATTCCGTGCAGCAGCTCGCTCATCCGGTCCAGCGCGTCGGCTGATCCACCGCGCAGCAAGGCGGAAATCTCGGCCTGCCGCACGCGGTCCGCCATCTCGTACCCGACCAGTACCGGAAAAGTCGGCCGTCCGTTGGCCAGATCGCTTTCGGCCGACTTGCCCGTCGTCGTGATTTCCCGAAGGTACGGCAGGAGGTCGTCGTACATCTGGAACGCGTTCCCGACGTGATGGGCATAGAGATCAAGGGTTTTCCGCTGCGCCACCGAGCCTTCCCCCAGTACGCACCCTGTCACGCACGCCGCCCGGAACAGGGCGCCGGTCTTCCAATCGATCATCGAGAGGTAAGCGGACACCCCCATGTCGAGTACGCCTTGCTGCTGGCTTTCGGCGATCTGGCCACGACACAGAAGTACGCCGGCAGTACCTAGCAGGTGCAGTGCGGTGACGACCGCGGCGGCGGGCACGCCACGCTCCGCACACTCGGCGAGCGCCGTCACCGACATCATGAAAAGACTGTCGCCTGTCACGATGGCGTCCTCGACACCGTATCGGGCCATCACGGACTGCCGGCCACGGCGCATCCGGTCACCGTCGATGATGTCATCGTGGATCAGGGACGCGCCGTGCAGGTATTCCACGGCGAGCGCGGCGGGCAGCACCTTCGTACGGTCCCCGCCGACCGCCGCCGCGGACTCCAGCAGCAGGAGCGGCCGGAGCAGTTTCCCTGTGGGCAACAAGGCGTGCTGGGACATCTCGTCCAAGCGGTCCTGGCTGACGGACCAGCGTAGCTCGAGTTCCTGCTGCACCAGGCGCAATGACTGCTGCGGAGTCTCCAGTACGACGCTCATGCCGGAAACTCCCTCATGGCCTCGATCAGACTCTTGTTCTGCTCCGGTGTACCGACACTGATCCGCACTCCGAGGCTTGCCACCTCACGCACGAGAATTCCTCGCTCCGCGAGGAATGCCACCAGCGGCTCACCCTCGCCGGGCAGCCAGAGAAAGCTGGCGTGGCTGCGAGGTATCTCCCAGCCCAGTTCGAGCAACGAGGCGCGCATCGCGTCCCGCTCGGCACAGATCTGAGCGACCGAACGGCGCATCTCGACCTCTGCCTTCAACGCGGCGAGAGCGGCAGCCTGGCCGGCGCTGCTCACCAAGAACGGCAGCAAGGTCATCCGGAGTCGTCCGATCAACTCCGGGGCCGCGATCGCGTATCCCACCCGCAACCCGAACAGCCCGTACGCCTTGGAGAACGTGCGCACGACACACACGCGGGGATCGGTGCGGAACAACTCGACCCCGTCGGCGCACTCGTCACCGAACTCCCGGTACGCCTCGTCCAGCACCACGGTGACGTCATCGGGAAGACCGCTCAACACACGTTCGAGCTCTTCGGTGCGCCATCTGGTTCCGGTGGGGTTGTTCGGATTGCACAGCACCAGCAGCCCGGTTGTCTCGTCAACGGCCGCGCGGAGCGCCTCGAGATCGACTGCCGCCGGAACCGCCTTCGCGCCTGCCATCAGTGGATACATCTCGAAGGAGGGCCACGGATGCACGACCTTGCCTTCGCTGAGCAGGAACAGTCCCTGCAGCACTGCTGACGAACCGGCACCGACCAGGACATTCTCCACCCCGACGGAAAGCTGTTCGGCGATCGCCGCCGAGAGCTCCGTACACAGCGGATCAGGGCTACGGCCTGCCTTCAGCACGGCATCCGCGACGGCAAGCGCAACGCCGGGAAGCGGCTCAAAGGGACTCTCGTTGAGCGACAGCCGGAAGAAATCATGCGCCGGTCCGCCTAACGCGGCACGATGCCAATCCTGATTCATCGGCAGAGTATCCGTCCCTGTTCGCGAAGTCGACCATGCGCGATTTAACGAAAACTCCCGGCGGCTGCCGAATTGAGGAATTGCTGTGTGCAGGATGGTAGCCAATTGCAGACAAGTCAAAGGAGGCGGAATGTCACTTCCGGCCTATCCCGCGGTGCGGACCGGGTGCCCGTTCGATCCGGCCCCCGACTATTCGGACATCCGTGACGGACCTGGCATCGCCAAGGTGCGGATGTGGAATGGCACCACCGCATGGGTGGTGACCCGCTACGACGACATCCGGGCGATCCTCGCCGACCGGCGCTTCAGTGCTGATGGCACCCGAGATGGCTTTATCCAGTTCGCGCCGGGTGTCAACGCCCAGGTGTCCACTTTCATACGCATGGACGACCCCGAGCACGCCCGCCTGCGCAAGATGCTGGCCCGCAACTTCACCGTCCGGCGTGCCGAGTCAATGCGGCCGGAGATCCAGCGGATCACCGACGACCACGTGAATCGGCTGCTGTCGCTGGGCCCACCCGCGGACCTGGTCACCGAATTCGCGTTGCCCGTCCCGTCGCTGGTCATCAGCAGGCTGCTGGGCGTGCCGTACGAGGACGCAGACCTGTTCCAGGCCAGCACCCGGAAGATCATGAGCTGGGCTTCGAGCGCCGAGGAGGCGGCCGGCGCGTTGGCCGAGCTCGGTGCCTACCTCAGCGACCTTGCCGATCGGAAGGCGGCCGCTCCTGGGGACGATGTGATCAGCACGCTGGTCACAGAACGGGAAAGCGCAGGTGAGCTGTCCCGTCAGCAACTCGTGCTGATGGCGGTCCTTCTGCTGATCGCGGGGCACGAGACCACAGCGGGCACGATCTCCCTCGGTGTCGCGGCGCTCACCCAGCACCCGGCCCAGCTCGCGGCGCTGAGGGCCGATCCTGGCCTCATCACCGGCGCGGTGGAGGAGGTGCTCCGCTACGTCTCGGTTGTCCAAAGTGGACTGTCTCGGATCGCGACCGAAGACGTCGAGATCTGCGGCCAGGCACTGACCGCGGGCGAGAACGTGATCCTTTACCTGCCCGCGGCCAACCGCGATGAAAAGGTCTTTTCCGATGCGGCGAAGTTCGACATCCACCGCGCGGGCGACGGCAGGCACCTCGGCTTCGGCTTCGGCCCGCACCAGTGCCTGGGGATGTCACTGGCCCGCGTAGAAATCCAGATCGCCATCCGGACACTGGTCGAGCGCATTCCCACGCTGGAACTTGCCAGGCCGTTGGAGGAACTTCCGTTCCGGGACGAAATGTTCGTTTACGGCCTGCACGAACTCCCCATCACCTGGTAGCACCCCGGCGGACCCCGGGTCGTGAG
>NZ_JBHWEB010000181.1:0-13833 GCF_042734395.1 Amycolatopsis sp. NPDC059657
GGCCGGTTCTAACCGGCCAAACCACTCACGACCCCTTTTTCATGCCGCGACCGTCCACCTCGGACGTAACGTAAACGCGCTGAGCCGCGTTACCTGACCAACGAGGAGGAGTGGGCCGATGTGGGAAAAGCGCATGGAGTGGCCGCTCAATCTCGCTGCGCTACTTTTCCTCGCCGCCTACGCCTGGCCGATCCTCGACCCCACACTGAGCGCGACCGCGCGACTCTGGCTCGAGATCGTCACCTGGGGTTCCTGGACACTCTTCGCCTTCGACTACGTCGTCCGCCTCTACCTCGCCGACGACAAGCGGGCGTTCCTGAAATCCCACATCCTCGACCTGCTGATCATCGTGCTCCCGCTCATCCGCCAGCTCCGGCTGCTACGCCTGGTCGCGGTGCTCAACATCCTCAACCGCAGCGCCGCGCTGTCGCTGCGAGGCCGCGTTGTCGTCTACACCGTCGGGTCGACCGCGATGATCGTGTTCTGCGCGGCGCTGGCGGTGCTCGAAGCCGAGCGCGCCGCCGAGAGCCCGACGATCAAGGACTTCCCGGATGCCGTGTGGTGGGCGATCACCACGGTCACCACCGTCGGCTACGGCGACCGCTACCCGGTCACGCACAGCGGGCGGATCATCGCGGTCGGGCTGATGATGGCCGGGATCGCGTTGCTCGGTGTCGTCACCGCGACGCTCGCCTCCTGGCTCATCCGCCGCGTCGCGGAGGCCGAGGAGACCGCTCAGGCGGTCACCCGCGAACACCTCGACGAGCTGGGCAGGCAGATCGCCGAGCTACGCGAGATCATCGAGCATGGGCGCGGCCAGGAACTGCTCGGGAACGGCGAAGGCGTCCACGAGCCGCCTGGCGTCCGGGCGGAGTTCCGCGCATAGCCGGTTGACGGCCGCGGTCACGGCCTTCGAACCCGACGGTGTCAGACGGCCATGTTCCATGAACCAGGCTCGGTCAGCCTCGATGCTTGACAAGGCGTAGAGGTCGCATACCTTCGACAGAAGCGGGTCATCGCAGCGTGATGCGAACGACTCCAGCACCAGGCGCTCGACGTGCGCGCGGCCCGCGCGCAGCACGTGGTCCTGGGCCGCGTTGAACGTGTCGAACGGGGCTTCACCGGCTCGCCGCAGCCTGCGGGCGAGGCTGTCGACGACGTGGTCCTCGCGCTCCTCGAACATCTTGAGCTGCCAGGCGCGGTCGAGCAGCGCGTCCTCATCGACGGGCCGCAGCACTGAAGTCCGCTCTTTCACCGAGCCGACGAACTGCTCGACGACGAACCGTGCCACCGCGACAGGGCTCAGCTCCTCGAAATGCTCCTTGTAGCTGGTCAGCAGGCCTTTCGCGACCAGCTGCAGCAGTACCGTGTTGTCGCCTTCGAAGGTCGTGAACACGTCCGTGTCCGCCTTCAGGTCGGCTAGCAGGTTCTCCGCGAGATACCCCGCGCCGCCGCAGGCCTCGCGCGCGGTCTGGATCGTCGACGTCGCGTGCCAGGTCGCCACGGCCTTGAGACCGGCGGCGCGCGCTTCCAGTTCGCGCTGTTCTTCCTCGGGTGCGTCGGAGCCGATGTCGTTGAGCTTGCCGATGAGATCCTCTTGCGCGAAGTGCAGCCCGTACGACTTCGCCAGCGCGGGCAGCAGTTTCCGTTGGTGCGCGAGGTAGTCCAGCAGGACGACCTCGTCACCGTCCGGCTTGAAGAACTGACGGCGCCCCTCCGCGTAACGCACGGCGAGCGTCAGCGCTCGTTCCGTCGCGGCCCCAGCGCTCCCCGCGACGCTGACCCGGCCGCGGATCAGCGTGCCGAGCATGGTGAAGAAGCGCCGGTTGTCGCTCTCGATCGGGCTCGAATACGTGCCATCCTCAGCCACGTCACCGAACCGGTTCAGCAGCGCTTCCCTTGGCACGCGGACGTTGTCGAATGACAACCGTCCATTGTCGACACCATTGAGGCCCGCCTTGCGTCCGCAGTCCTCAATGGACACGCCGGGCACGCGGATCGGCACCATGAACGCGTGCACGCCACGGGTTTCGCCGCCGGTGATCAACTGGGCGAACACCACGGCCATCTCGCCGTCACGCGCCGCGTTGCCGATGTACTCCTTCTTCGCCGAAGCGTCCGGCGTATTGATGACGAACGAGCCGTCCTCATACGTCGCGGTCGTCCGCAGATGCTGGACGTCGGAGCCGTGCCCGTGCTCGGTCATCGCGAAGCAGCCCAGCAGGTCGAGGCTCATGATCTGGCGCAGGTAGCGCTCGTGGTGGCGCGAGGTGCCCAACAACTGCACGGCGCCACCGAACAGTCCCCATTGGACACCGGCCTTGACCATCAGCGAGAGGTCGCCGAAACCGAGCATCCCGAACGCGGTCACGGCACCGCCGACATCCGCTTTGCCGCCGTACTCGGCGTCGAAGCCCAGCGCGGGCAGATCGGTCTTCGCCAGCGCACGGAGCTGCTCGAGCACCTGGAGGCGATGCGCCTCGATCCCCAGGTCACCCGTGACGGCGACCTCCCCGACATGCGCTCGCGCGGCGCGGCGGATTTCGGCCCATCGGCCATCCAGGACGGTCGTCAGCGGATCGGTCACAGCGCCTCCAAGGTCGTGCGGCAGAGTTACCCTGCCGCACGACCGGGGAAACCGCAGTGTGACCTAGGGCGCGCCCTAGATCGGCTTTCCGTTGATCGTGGTGTTGGTGAACTTCAGGTTGTCGATGTACTTCAACGTGTTCGTGGTGTTCGAAACCCCCGCGAACTTGCAGTTCGTCACGGTGAACCCGTGTACATGCGAGTTCGACAGGCCACTCACGTTGAACGCCATCTGCCCGCACTTCGTCGACGACGAGTTGGTGATCGTGAACGGCCCGAACGACGGGATGTGGTTACCCGTCTGGCTGTTGTACGTCGGCAACACATACGCGATCGAGCGAGCGAAGGTCCCGGAAATGCTGTCCAGGTTGATGTTCTCGGAGAAACCGCCACGCTTCGTGTTCGACTTCACGTACAGCGCGAACTTCGTTTCACCCTTCACGGTGAGCTTGTACGCGTAGACGTTGCGGATGCCGCCCGTCTGCTCGCTGCCGCAGGTGATCGCGCCCCAGTTGCCGTTCATGACGCAGTTCGCGACCACCAGGTTCTGGCACGGCACGTTGACGCGGCGGCCGTCGTCGTCACGGCCGGACTTGATGGCGATGTTGTCGTCGTGCGCACCCAGGTTCGAGTTCACGATGACCACGTGGTCGCACGATTCGGGGTCGCACGCGTCGGTGTTGGAGTGCGCGGTGCTCGAATCGGTGGTGACGCCGTCGACCGTGACGTTCTTGCACAGCGTCGGATGCAGCTGCCAGAACATCGAGTTCTTGAGCGTGATGCCCTGGATCAGCACGGTCTCGCACGAATACGGCTCGACGAACGCCGACCGCATGGTGTGGCCGGAACCCGGCACGATCCGCTTTTCCGGCGGGGTTCCCTTGGACACCAAGGATTCGAGGTACGCGCGATCGGTGCCCTTGTTCCACGATGACGTGCTGTTGGCGTCGAGCGTGCCGGTGCCGGTGAGCGCGATGTTCTTCTCTTTGAACGCGTAGATCATCGGCGAGCGGTTCATGCACTCGATGCCCTCGTACCGGGTCAGCACGGTCGGGAACTTCGAGGCGTCGCCGCTGAACTTCAGCACCGAGCCGGTTTCCAGGTGCACGTCGACGTTGCTCTTGAGGTACACCGCACCGGTGAGGAAGGTGCCTTTCGGAACGATCACGTGCCCGCCGCCCGCGGCGTTGCAGGCATCGATCGCCTTCTTGATCGCGGCGGTGTTGTCCGTGCTGCCGTCGCCCTTCGCGCCGTACGCGGTGATGTCGAACTTCGCGTCGGGGAAGGCGGGGAGCGTGGTCTCCGCGACGATCTGGTTCGCCGCGGGCCACGGGAGGTCGGGCACGTTGACGGTGTACTGGGCGGGTGCCGCCGCGGCCGAGCGGGCCAGCAGCGGGGCGGCGACCGCCGCGCCCGCCACTGCGAGCCCGCCCTTGATCAGCTGCCGACGGTTGATCCTGCCGTCCATGAACGCCTTCTTTCGCATGCGAAGAAACGTGGTGTCATGACGGCGGAGTCACTACGCGAGAACTGTAAGCGGTTTTCTCACCGCTGGTCCATACCTAACCCAGATCGGGGCCCTTCGCGCGCAGGTCGTCGACCTTCGACATGGCTTCCCGCAGCTCACCGAGCCAGCTGTCGGCGTGCTGGCCGACCAGCCGGACGGCCCACGCGAGCGCCTCCGACCGCGAGCGCGCGACGCCCGAGTCGACGAGCGTGTCCAGCACCAGCCGCTCCGGCTGACGCAACCGGGTCATCACGGGCGCCGAAAGCGTCGTGAACAGCTCGGTGGTGCCGCCGATCTTCGCGCCCCAGGCGACCTTGCGCTGGTAGCGGTGCTCGGCCTGCCTGGCGATCTCGATGCGCGCGTCGCGGGTCTCCTCGCGGAACCGGCTGATCCGGCCCGCCTCGGCCGCGGCGCGCGCGGCGTCGTCCTCGTACTCGCCGGTCAGCGCGGGCAGCTCGCCGACGACGACGATCTCCTCGCGGTCGACGGTGACCTCGGCCGCTCCGGTGAACCAGCCGTCGGGCAGGCGCCCGCCGAACCAGCCCGCCGCGTCGTCCGCCGAGGGCACCTCACCCTGTTGCCAGCCGCCTCGGCCTTTCCAACCTCGCACCATGGGTTCCTCCGTAGCGATTACATGATTACATCGCTACTCACGCTACGCCGGAATCACCCGTCCAGGGGACGCGTTCACCGTCGGCGGACAGCCTCGGCCAGCTCCTCGACGCTGGTGACCGGGCGGTCGCAGACGTACCCACGGCAAACGTATGCAGCTGCGGCTCCGTCGATGGGCGGGCGGTCGTGCAACAGCGGGACGCAGCCCGGCTCGCCGCCCAAGACGATGCCGCCGCCGTGGATTCCACGGGCCGCGGTCGTGACCAGCGCCTCGCGCTCGGGGCCGACGACGGCGACCTGGACGGGCCCGGACTCCATGGCCTCCGCGACGGTCAGCCAGTGGCCCGCGAACCGGGGCACCTTCGCCGCCAGCTCGCCGACGCGGCTCAACGCCTGCTCAGCGGCTTCGCGGTAGCGCGCCGCGTGCTCCGCGCCGGCCAGCGCCGACGCCGTCAGCAGGGCCTCCGCCAGCGCCGAAGCGCCTGCCGGGCTGGCGTTGTCCGTCGGGTCGGCCGGCCGCTGTACCAATGCCTCGGCGTCATCGGCGGTGTCGTGGAACGCTCCGGGCTCGCCCTCGACGGCGAACCTGGCGAGCGCGATGTCGAGCAACTCCGTCGCACGAGTCAGCCAACGCGGTTCGGCGGTCGCCTGGTGCAGCGAGAGGAAGCCCTGTGCGACGCAGGCGTAGTCCTCGAGCACGCCCTGCGCGTCGCCGACGACGCCGTCGCGCGAGCTGCGGCGGAGTCGTCCGTCGACCAGGTGGACGCTGACCAGCAGTTCGGCGGCCCGGTACGCGGCGCCGATCCAGTGCTCGTCCTCCAGCGCCACTCCCGCTTCGGCCAGCGCGGTGATCGCGAGGCCGTTCCAGGAGGCGATGACCTTACTGTCTTTGCCCGGCTGCGGACGGCCAGCGCGGACGGCGAGCAGAGCGGCGCGGACCCGCTCGAAGCGCTCATCGTCGTCGGGGTCGCTGAGCAGGCGCAACGTGGACGCGCCCTCCTCGAACGTGCCCTCCTCGGTGACACCGAACAGGTCGGCCGCCCAGGCGCCGTCCTCGTCGCCGAGGTGTTCGCGCAGCTGAGCGGGTGTCCAGACGTAAGTGAGGCCTTCGACGCCGTCGGTGTCGGCGTCCAGCGACGCCGCGAAGCCGCCCTCGGGGGTCGCGAGGTCACCGAGCAGGAACGTGCCACAGCCCTTGGCGACCCGCAGCGCGTTCGCGTCACCGGTCCGGCGTGCGAGGTGCGCGTAGAGCCTGAGCAGCAAAGCGTTGTCGTACAACATCTTCTCGAAGTGCGGCACGACCCAGCCCGCGTCGACCGAGTAGCGGGCGAACCCGCCGGCGAGCTGGTCGTAGATGCCGCCTCGGGACATCGCGCTCGCGGAGTCCTCCACAATGGACAGAGCGTCGACCGAGCCGGTGCGCTCGTAGTGCCTGAGCAGGAACTCGAGGACCATGGACGGCGGGAACTTCGGCGCGCCGCCGAAGCCGCCGTGCCGCGGGTCGACGTCGGCGGCCAGTTTCTCCGCCGCCACCTTGAGCGTTTCAGCGTCCACAGTGGACGCCGGCAGCGGGCCGGTCCGCTCGGCGAGGTGCGCGATGATCTGACCGGCGCCCTCGCGCAGCTCGTCAGGACGCTCTTTCCAGGCGTCCGCGACGGCCACGAGGAGCTGCGAGAACGACGGCATGCCCTGCCTCGGCGTCGGCGGGTAGTAGGTGCCGCAGTGGAACGGTTTCCCGTCCGGCGTGAGGAAACAGGTCATCGGCCAGCCGCCCTGACCGGTCATCGCCTGGGTCGCCGCCATGTAGACGGCGTCGATGTCAGGGCGCT
Organism: Amycolatopsis sp. NPDC059657; assembly: GCF_042734395.1. NCBI lineage: Bacteria > Bacillati > Actinomycetota > Actinomycetes > Pseudonocardiales > Pseudonocardiaceae > Amycolatopsis > Amycolatopsis sp. NPDC059657. The sequence continues at coordinate 6,535 of NZ_JBHWEB010000181.1, forward strand.
CCTCGCGGTCGACCTTGATGTTGACGAAGTTCGCGTTCATCAGCGCGGCCGTGCCCTCGTCCTCGAACGACTCGTGCGCCATCACGTGGCACCAGTGGCAGGCCGCGTAGCCGACCGAAAGGAGGATCGGCACGTTGCGCCGTTCGGCCTCCGCGAGCGCTTCGGGACCCCACTGCCACCAGTCGACGGGGTTGTCGACGTGCTGGAGGAGGTAGGGGCTCGTGGCGCTCGCGAGGCGGTTCGGCATGGGTCCAGGGTCGCACGTTCCAAAACTGTCGTACCCCTCGGGCAGACTGATGGAGAGTGAAGGGGGAACCATGATGAATCCGTCGGAAACCGCCCTGACCAGCAAGAACGACCGCGACCTTCTCGCGGCGCTCACCTCGGCGAACGGCCGGGCCGTCCGGGAGGCGGCAGGCCTGCTCGGCGAGCCCGGGCGGCCGCTGGACGTGGCGGCGTTTCTTTCGACCGTGCCCGCCGCGTTGCTCCATCCGGAGAAGATCACCGCGCGGGCGGTACTCACCCTGCTCGAGAAGGTCGGCGAGGAGGAGCCGATCGGCGCCGCGGTGGCCGCCGCGCGCGCGTTTTCCCATCCACACGAACAAGTTCAGCGGCACGCGGTCGGCCTCGTGCGGCGGCTGGCAGGCGAAACCTGGCCGCCTGAAGTCCAAGCCCAGGTCAGCGCGCTGTCCACGCCGGTGCGCCGCGAACTGGGCCTGGCGCCTGCCGGGCGAGACGTCCCGATCGCCTTCCCGCCACCACCGGCGCCGCGTTCACTGCCGCCGATTCCCCGTACGGCAAGGGAAATCGCGGACGCGGTGACCGAGATCCTCAGTCACACAGCGGATCCGCTGCTACTGGAGGTCACCATCACGGGCCTGCTCGGTGCCCGTGAAGCCGATCTGCTCGAGCTGCGACGGCTGCTCGAGCCGTCGGCGCGCGCTCGCCGTGAGCACGATCCGGGATGGAGCTGCCCGGTCGAGCCGTTCATGGATCTCGTGCGCGCGGTGGTCGACGGCGTCACACCGCCCGCGCCGCCGTCGTCGGCCATTCGCGGGGCCCGCTGGTGGCACAGCGCGGTTTTCCTGCCACCGAACCCGTTGTCGCTCGTGCTGCTGCGGCTGCACGAGCTGGCGAAGATCGTGGCCGCGGGAGGGCGGCCACTGGTCACGGCGCAGCCGTCTTCTCCGGATGGCAGCGTCGAGCCGGGAAGGCGGCTGCCCGGCGCCGAGCAGCCCGTCGAACGGCTGCTGACGTTGCTGCGGACGCCGCCGGAGCACCGCGTCGAGTCGCCGTTACCTCGGTACGGCATCCAGGTGGTGTGCGGCGAGGTCGCCACGCACCGGTACGCGTCGTCGACCGGCCTGCCCGAGCGCATGGCCGTCGCGCGGCTGACGGCCGGGCTGGGTTCGCCGACGCCGTCGGATCCCCGGACATTGCTGGTCGAGTCCGACGATCCGTTGCAGGAGGCCGAGCTGCGGCTGTCGCCGAACCGGTCGGCGCTGCTGCCGTCGGCGTTGTCGTACTGGCCGCTGGTGCTGCCGTTCGAGCCGGATCTGCTGGCGGCTCACTGGCTACCGCACGTTTCGTCGGCGGCCGGTGACCGGGACGGCTACGGCGCGGCGACCGCGCTGAACTGGCTCGCGACGGCTCCGGTGGAACTGGGACCTGCCGGCCCGGCGGCCTTCGCGGTCTCGTTGGGAGCCAAGGAGGTCGCGGCACGCGTGGCCGCGGCGGAAGCCATCGCCGCACGCTCCGCCGTGTCCACAGTGGACGATATCGGCCTCTCGCTCGCCGAGCTGGTCGCCAGTGGCGTGGTCAAGCCGAGCCGGGCGGGCCGTGCGCTCGGTGAGGTCGTCGAGATCGCCCCGAAGGCGGCGTGGCACATCGCGGCGACGGCGCTGCCGCAGCTGCTGGCGGCGAACACCAGGGACACGCATTTCCTGCTCGCCGCCGCGACCGAGGCCGCGGCGAAGCTCGGCAGCGTGGCCGTGACCAGCGGCGAGCTGGAGGATCTCCTCCTGCGGACCGCGCAGTTCCCCACTCAGCGCGGCCAAGCCGCGCGCAACCTGATCGCCGAGGTGAGCGCATGAGTTTCGACCACACGCACCGCTACCAGGGCGCTTCATCCCTTTCCGAGAACAAGCTGCTGCTGTCGACGGCGGAGCGGGCAGGCGCGCATCCCGAGTTCTTCTCGGGCAGCCTGACCAGCCCCGCCGAGTCGGCGACGGCGCTGCTCGCCGTCGCCGAGGTCGCGGGGAAGCGGTACTACACGCCGCCCGCGATGCTCGCCGCGCTCCGGCGGCCAGCCGACCCCGTGGTCACCAGCGACGGGGAACGGCTGCGGTTCGAGTCGTTTTCCGCCTGCTGCGGGGTTTACGCCCGCTACGATCTGCTGGCCGACGGGCTCGACGGCGACCTGCAGGGCACCGGCACCACGAACGTCGATGTCAACGAGCCGCTGCGGAAGGCGCTGACCAGGATCGGCGCTTCCGGCGATCTGCGGCTGCACGTCGGGCCGGATCGCATGGTCGCGATGACCGGCGAGGAGGCGCTGATCGAGAAGCGGGTCCCGCTGCCGCAGCGGTGGCTGCGTGGCTTCGCCGAAGTCCAGGCCGCGTCCGCGCGCACCTCGCCCCGGATCCAGGTCGGCGCGGCCGAGGCCGTGCGGTTCCTGCGTGGCCTGCCTCGGCATTCGGGCAGGGCGCCGCTGTGGGCGGTACAGGCCGGGAGCGGCCTGCGGCTGACCTCGCGGCCGTCGCCGCGCGCGGTCTGCCTGGCAGGCACCGAACGGCTTCGGGGGCTGCTCCCGTTGCTGCGGTTCGTGCGCGGCCTGGTCGTGCACGGGCCGGAGGTCGGCGCGAACAGCCTGCCCGCGCCGAGCGTGTGGGAATGGCAGCTGAGCACGGGCCGGGTCGTGCTGGCGCTGAGCCCTGAGCTGTCGCGTGGGTTCTCCGGTGAGGGCAGCGTGCTGTCGTCGCTGAGCGAGGAAGGGCTGACCGACGACGCGGAGCTGATCGCGGCGCTGCGGGTCGGCTATGACGTGGCGGAGTCGGCGTACTTCCCGCGTGAGCTGCCGTTCGACCCGGCGAAGATCGAGTCGAAGCATCCGCGGCTCAAACACGCGCGGCAGCTGGTCGCCGGCGGCCTCGTCCGGTCCGAAGTGGACGGAACCGCGTACGTCCGCAGCGGCGAGCTCGAACATCGGGTGACCGGCACCCGCTGCACCTGCCAGTGGTGGACGCATCACCAAGGTTCGCGAGGTCCGTGCAAGCACGTGCTGGCGGCGAAGATCTACCTCCGTGGGGGCGCAATGCAACAAACCGCATGACGGGCGGGTGGTGATCAGTCAGGATCACTGAGTGCTTCTGACGATCACCACCACCCACGGGCCCGCGACGGACCTGGGCTACCTCCTGCACAAACACCCGGAGAAAGCCCAGTCGTTCGCCATCGCGGCGGGCACCGCGCACGTCTTCTACCCGCGGGCGACCGCCGAGCTCTGCACGGCGGCCCTGCTGGTGGAGGTCGACCCGATCGAGCTGGTCAGGGGCGGCGCGACCACCCTCACCCAGTATGTGAACGACCGGCCTTACGCCAGTGGCTCACATCTGGCGGTGGCGCTGCGCGCGGTGTTCGCCACGGCGATGTCCGGCCGCTGCGATCTGCGGCCCGAGCTCGCCTGCCAGGCGATCCCGCTGACGATCCGCGTGCCGTCGCTGACCGCGCGGGGCGGCGCCGAGCTGGTGCATCGGCTGTTCGAGCCGCTGGGCTGGACGGTCGAGACCAAGCCGGTCGCGCTGGACCCGGCGTTCCCGGACTGGGGCGACTCGCGCTATGTCGACATGTCGATCATGGGCACGTTCCGGCTGGCCGACGCGCTGAAGCACCTCTACGTCCTGCTGCCGGCGCTCGACGGCGACAAGCACTACTTCGTCGGCCAGGACGAGGCGGACAAGCTGCTGAAGGTCGGCGAAGGCTGGCTCGGCGCGCACCCGGACCGTGAGCTGATCACCAACCGGTACCTGGAGCGCCGCCGCACCTATGTCCGGTACGCGCTGGAGCAGCTCGCCGAGGCCGACGACATCCCGGCCGAAGCCGAGCCGAAGGTGACCGAGGCGCCCGAACAGCGTCAGCCACTCGCCGTGCAGCGCCAGGGCAGTGTCCTCGCGGCACTGCGCGCGGCGGGCGCGCAGCGCGTGCTCGACCTCGGCTGCGGCGGTGGCGCGTTGCTGCGCGTGCTGATGGACGACACGACGTTCACCGAGATCGTCGGGCTGGACGTCTCTTCGAGTGCGCTCGATTCGGCGGAGCGGCGGCTGAAGCTGGACCGGCTCCCCGAGTTCCAGCGTGCGCGGATCACGCTGCGGCAGTCGGCGCTGACCTATGCCGACCCCTCGCTCGCCGGGTACGACGCGGCGGTGCTGATGGAGGTCATCGAGCACGTCGACGAGGAGCGGCTGCCCGCGCTGGAGCATGCCGTCTTCGCGGTCGCGCGGCCGCGCACCGTCATCGTCACGACGCCGAACTCCGAGTACAACAAGCACTTCGAGTTCCTGCCGGAGCACAGTTTCCGGCACGACGACCACCGGTTCGAATGGACGCGCGCGCAGTTCCGGGAGTGGGCCGGCGGCGTCGCCGCGCGGTGTGGCTACGACGTCCGGTTCCTGCCGGTCGGACAGGAAGACCAAGTTTCAGGACCGCCGACCCAAATGGCGGTCTTCACCGTACGAGAGGAGGTGGCGGCGTGAAGCTGACCATTCCCGACATGTCCCTCATCGTGCTCGTCGGCGCCTCCGGCTCCGGCAAGTCGACGTTCGCGCGCACCCATTTCAAGCCGACGCAGGTGCTCTCCAGCGACACCTTCCGCGGGCTGGTCTCCGATGACGAGAACGACCAGGCCGCGACGGGTGACGCGTTCGACGCGCTGCACTACGTCGCGGCGAAGCGGCTCGCCGCCGGGCGGGTGACGGTCATCGACGCGACCAATGTGCAGAAGCCTTCGCGGGCGAGCCTGGTCAAGCTGGCCAAGGAACACGACGTGCTCCCGACCGCGATCGTGCTGGACCTGCCTGAGCGGGTTTGCCTGGCCCGTAACGAAAAGCGGGCCGACCGCGCGTTCGGCGACCATGTGATCCGGCGTCAGCGCAACGAGCTGAGCCGCTCGCTGAGGTTCCTGCAGAAGGAGGGCTTCCGGCGCGTCCACGTGCTGCGCACCGAGGAGGAGGTGGCCGAGGCGGAGATCGTCATCGAGCCGCTGCTGAACGACCGGCGCGAGGTCACCGGGCCGTTCGACGTGATCGGTGACGTGCACGGCTGCCGCGAGGAGCTCGAAGAACTGCTCGCCGAACTCGGCTATGTCGCGAGCGCCGGCGGTCCCCGGCACCCGGAAGGCCGGATCGCGCTGTTCGTCGGCGACCTGGTCGACCGGGGCCCTGACACACCCGGCGTGCTGCGCATCGTGATGGACATGGCCGCCAGCGGCAGCGCCATGGTCGTCTGCGGCAACCACGAACAGAAGCTCGTCCGTGCGCTGCAGGGCAAGAAAGTGACCGTGCGGCACGGGCTCGCCGAGTCGCTGGAGCAACTCGCCGAGCAGGACGAGGAGTTCCGCGCGAAGGCGACCGCGTTCTGCGACGGCCTGGTGGCGCACTACGTCCTCGACGGCGGCAAGCTCGTCGTGGCGCACGCGGGCCTGCCCGAACGGTTCCACGGCCGTGCGTCGGGACGGGTGCGCAGCACCGCGCTCTACGGCGACACGACCGGCGAGACCGACGAGTACGGCCTGCCGGTCCGGCTGCCGTGGGCGCGCGACTACCGCGGCGCCGCGACCGTCCTCTATGGACACACGCCGACGCTGGACGCCGAGTGGATCAACAACACCATGTGCCTGGACACCGGTTGCGTGTTCGGCGGCAAGCTGACGGCACTGCGTTACCCCGAGCGGGAAGTCGTCTCGGTCAAGGCCAAGAAGGTCTGGTACGAGCCGACGAAGCCGCTGGGCCCCAGCTCGCCCACGCGTCCGCACGCCGTGCTGGAACTCGGCGACGTCACGGGTAAGCGGATCGTGCAGACCCAGCACCACGGCCGTGTCGGTGTGTCCGCAGAGCAGTCGGCGGCGGCGCTCGAAGTGATGAGCCGGTTCGCGCTCGACCCGCGTTGGCTGCTCTACCTGCCCCCGACCATGGCGCCGAGTTCGACGTCCGCGCAAGAGGGCTACCTCGAGCACCCGGAAGAGGCGTTCGCGGAATTCCGGGCGGCCGGTGTGCAGTCCGTGGTGTGCGAAGAAAAGCACATGGGCTCACGTGCCGTCGTGCTGGTGTGCCGCGATGAAACGGTCGCGCCGGCACGCTTCGGCATCGACGGCGGCGGTGCCGTCTACACGCGCACCGGGCGCCCGTTCTTCGCGCCGGAACAGAACGCCCAGCTGCTCGACCGCGTCCGCGCGGCCGTCACCGCGGCGGGTCTCTGGGAGGAGCTCGACTCGAACTGGCTGCTGTTCGACGCCGAACTGCTGCCGTGGAGCGTCAAGGCGGGCTCGCTGATCGCCGACCAGTACGCGTCGGTCGGCGCGGCGGCCCAAGCCGTGCTGCCCGCGGCCGTCAGCGAACTGGCGGCGGCGGCCGAGCGCGGCATCGACGTCACCGCGCTGCTCGACCGCACTCGCCAGCGCTCGTCGGACGCGGACGCCTACCGCGACGCCTACCGGCGCTACTGCTGGCCGACGAACGGTCTGGACGGCGTCCAGCTGGCCCCGTTCCAGCTGCTCGCCTCGGAAAAGGCCGCGCACCAAGAGCGTCCGCACGCCTGGCACCTCGCGCTGGCCGCCCGGCTCGCGGAAGCGGACGGCGACCTGTTCAAGCTGACCGGCACCCGCCTGGTCGACACCACCGACACCGCCTCCGTCACCGAAGGCACCCGCTGGTGGCTCGACCTGACCGAGGCAGGCGGCGAAGGCATGGTCGTGAAGCCGGCGGCCAACCTGACCCGCGGCGCCCGCGGCCTGGTCCAGCCGGGCGTGAAGGTCCGCGGCCGCGAATACCTGCGCATCATCTACGGCCCCGACTACACCCTCGAGGAGAACCTGACCCGCCTCCGCAAACGCGGCCTCAACCGCAAGCGCTCACTCGCGCTGCGCGAGTACGCACTCGGCCTCGAAGCCCTCGACCGCACCGCCCGAGGCGAGCCGCTGTGGCGCGTCCACGAGTGCGTCTTCGCGGTGCTGGCCATGGAGTCGGACCCCGTCGACCCCCGCCTATGAGTCGTGAGCGGTATGGCCGGTCAGAACCGGCCATACCG
>NZ_JBHWEB010000182.1:0-13820 GCF_042734395.1 Amycolatopsis sp. NPDC059657
ACCCCCCACCCCGGGCCGGGGGGGGGGGGGGGGGGGGCCGCCCCCCCCCCCCCCCCCCCGGGCGCCCAAACTCGGCCCGGGGCGCCGCCCCCCCCCGGGGCGGGGCCGCCCCCCCCCCCCCCCCCACGGCGGTGCTGACCCAGCTCAGCCGCCTGCCCCCGGTCCTGATGAACCTCGACCCACCCGACCACACCCGCATCCGCAAGCTGGTCGCCCGCGCGTTCTCCTCCGGCGCGGTCGAAAGCCTGCGCCCGGTCGCCACCCACATCGCGGCCGACCTGGTCGACGACCTGGTCAAGGCCGGTCCGCCCGCGGACTTCCTGCACGACTTCGCCAGGCCGTTCCCCGCCCGCGTCATCTGCGCACTGCTCGGAGTGTCCGATGTGGACCGTCACCGGCTGCGCTCACTGATGGACATCACCCTGTCCACCTCCGATCGCACCCAGGCCGGCGCGGCCTTCGGCGAGATCATGGGCCTGATCACCGACCTCGTCGCCACGAAGCGCGAGTGCCCGGCCGACGACCTCGTCTCCTCACTGATCGCCGTCCGCGACGCGGGCGACCAGCTCAGCGAACTCGAGCTGCTGTACACGGTCCTGAACCTGTGCACCGGCGGCTACGAGCCGGTCGCGGGCGCGCTGTCGAACTCCCTGCTCGCGCTCTCCCCCGACCAGCTCGACCGGCTTACCGACAACCCTTCACTGCTCCCGAGCGCGCTCGAGGAGCTACTTCGTTACGTCCCGGTTTTCTGCTCTGCCAAGGAAAGGGTCGCGCTGGAGGACGTCGAGCTGTCCGGCGTCCACATCCCGGCCGGTTCGACGATCATCCCGGTGACCCCGTCGGCCAACCATGACGCCGAGGTCATTCCCGACCCCGGCCACGTCGACCTCACGCGGACGAGCCCGCACCTGGCGTTCGGCCACGGCGTGCACCGCTGCGTGGCCATCCCGCTCGCGATGATGGAATTGGAGATCGCCTACACGACCTTGCTCACCCGGCTGCCCGGCCTGCGCCCGACGTGTTCCGTCGCGGACCTGGTCTGGAAGACCGGCCTGGTGACGGTCGGCCCGGCCAGCCTGCCCATCACCTGGCGAACCTGACCCAGCCTTCGCCTCGCCTCGCCCGGCTCGCACGACGTGAACGGCGCTTTCACAACGCTCAACCTGGATCCAGGCTCAACGTTGTGAAAGTGGCGTTCACGCGGACCCGCCAGGGGCCCGGCACCGTGGTAGCCGCTCAGGGTTTGTACGGCCCTTGTATTTTCCGGCCGTACAAAGGCATGTCATGCGAGTCCTCAGAGTCCTACTCCCCGCGCTTGCGGTGACCGTCGCCGCGCTGTCCGCGCCCGCGACCGCCAACGCCGCCTACAGCGATCCGCTCACCACGACCACCAAGCAGAACCTGGTGTGGCACGCGACGCCGGCCTCGGCACTGACCGCGTTGGACAACGCGCTGCCCAACGTCAGTCTCAACACCGTGGTCAACGACGCCAACTATCCGATGACCGGCTGTACCAGCAAGGAAAAGGCCGCTCTTCCCAAGGCACCCGCCGCCACGACGGCCCTGTGCTGGGACGCCGACCGGGCAGGCAGTTCGTCCTGGGTCCCGCAGGGCATCACGACCTCCGGCGACGCCGACAACGACGGCATGTGGGGCAGCGACAAGATCCTCCTTTCCGGTTGGCACGGCACCGAGACACTGGGCCGTTACAACGACGCGCGCATCATGGTCGTCAACTACAACAAGCCTGCCGCGCCCGCGTTCCGCATGGCCTACCTGGCCGTGCCGAACAGCACCGGCACCGACTTCAGCGCGGCGAAGGCGCACATGGGCGGCATGGCCTGGTACGGCGACAAGATCTACGTGACCGCCGTCGGCAACACCTCCACCGCGATCCGGGTGTTCAGCACCAAGCACATCCTGCAGATGACCGACAGTTCCGACAGCATCGGCAAGAACGCGGGCGGCTACAGCGCTTATGGCTACAAGTACGCGCTGATGCAGGTCGGCTACTACAGCTACGCGGGCGGCACCTGCAGCATGGCTTCCGATACCGGCGTGCCGTGTTTCTCCTCCATTTCCTTGGACCGCAGCACTTCCCCGGCCAGCCTGGTGACCACCGAGTACTTCTCCGACCAGAGCCTCCACGGCAGGCTCTTCCGTTACGGCATGGGTTCCGACTACCTCCTCGACGCGAACTCGTCCGGCTCGGTGGCCGCGACCGAGGCCTACCGAAGCTATGTGGGCAATATGCAGGGTGTGTTGGCACACAACGGAAAGTGGTACGTGGCGCACAGCTCGGCCACGCAGGCGGGCCAGCTCTGGGCGCAGACCAAGTCCTCGAGTAACTCGGCCACGTGCGGCTCACCCTCGACCACGGCCTGCTGGGCCGTGCACCCGGAGTCGCTCACGTACGACTGGTCGACCGGACTCGTCTGGTCGCAGGCGGAGTGGTCGACCGCCGACTGCGCCGCCGCGAACCAGACCTGCGGACGGTCCATCTTCGCCGTCCCGCTGAGCGCCTTACCGGCGTAGTGGAGGTGGTGGGCAGGATGGACGACCTGCCCACCACCCCGGCCTAACCCGGTTCACCTCCCGAAGCCTCGGGCCTGCGGCTGGGCGGAGTCGGGAGGTACTCCCCCTGGTTCTCCGGATCACAGCCGACGCGTGGCAGGCGCGCGCGAATACCGCCGGGTGTCCGCTCGAAGTAGTGAGCGATCATCTCGACGCTTTCGCCCGCCAGCCACCGCTTCTCCAGCTCGGCGTCTTCGTCCGCCGACCAGGACTGGCCTTGTTTGGCCGGACGATCGCCTGGTCTTCGGCGCGGCGGCGGTTTCGGTCTGCCCGCGAAGGAGAAGAGGCTCTCCGCGATCAGCTCCGCCACCGTGGCCGTGACGTGATTCTGCAGATCGAGCCTGCCTTCGGCGACCGGATCGCCGTCGACATCGGCGCCGCCGATGGTGATGGCGACCCACTGCGAGGGTTGGGTGTGGTCGTCGCTCGGCTGCGCGGCGACCTCGATGCGATAGGTGTTGGTGCCGACCCGGATCTCTGTCCGGTGCTCTTTGGTGATGTTCATGTCCGCGACGCTAGACCCCGGCACCGACAGCTTTGTCACTTTCCGCGCCCGACCTGCTGCTCTCCGAAATTGTCGGGCCTCCGGCGTACCGTGATTCCATCACATTCGGCGACGGAGGAGTGACGATGAGAGAGCATCAGTTCTGGCGGCTGATCCGCCAGTCGCAGCGGGGCACGAACCCCGGCCCTGGTTTCCTGACCACGATGACGAAGAGCCGCCAGCAGGTGATCCGGCTGCGGCACAGCGTCGAGGCGCTGCCCTTCTTCGAGATCGTGCAGTTCCATCACATGCTCCAGCGCATCCATCAGCGTGCCAACTCATGGGAGATGTGGACCGCTTTCGGGATCGCGCTGGGCAGCATGTCCGAAGAGAACTTCCGTGAGGCCGTGTCCTGGCTGATCCTGCAAGGCAGACGAAGATTCACGAGAGCCGTGGCGCTTCCCGACCTGCTCGCGGAGCTGGAGTTCGACGAAGACGAGGTGATCGACGCCGAGCCGCTGGGCGGCATCATCTATGACATCTTCGTGCCGCTCGGCAACGGCGACGATGTCGACGACACCATCGCCGCGGAAGCGATCTACGACGCCTTCGGTTTCGTCGGCAGCGCGCGGCCGGAGGGCGAGAAGCTCTCGGAAGACCTGCCGAGCCTGCGTGCCAGATATCCGAAGCTCGTCGCGAAACACGTGGCTCCCGGCGCCGAGTCGCTTCCCGAACCCGCCGTCCTGGTGCCGAAACACTGGTGCCCCGACCTGGCGGACCAGATCGGGGCACCGTGATGGAGCGTTATTCAGTCACCTCAGAAGCGAAGCAGCTGCGGGAGCAGTTCCTTCTTGACGTCGGCACCGGCCTGCGCCTTGTCCGACCGCTGGGTCGCGGCCGCGGCGCCGGCGGGCACCGGCGGCGGGACCGGCTCACACTGGGCGTCCGAGTGTCCCTGACCGGGAGTGCGCTTCGGCAACGTGCCGTTGGCCAGGTAGTCGGCGATCTTGTCGTCGACACACGCGACGCCGGACAGCGAGCCGGAGTGCGTGGTGCCGCCGGGCGCGCTGATCAGGCTGGAGTTCGGGTAGCGCTTGCGCACCTCGAGGCTGCCGGGGTACGGGGTGGCCGCGTCGAGCTCCTCGTCGATCAGCAGGATGCCGGGCACCTTGCTGCCGTCGATCTCCACCGGCTTACCCGCCTTGGCGGGCCAGTAGAGGCACGGCGCGTTGAACCAGGCGTTGCCCCAGGTCTCGAACGGGGCGCGCAGGTAGGTGAGCCAGTTGTCGATCTTCCACTTGGTCCAGCTCTTCGGCCACTGCACGTCGGTGCACTGCACGGCCGCGTAGACGGCGAAGCCGTTGTCCGCGCCCTCGCCCTGGGCGTTCGAGTCGTCGTAGAGCTGCTTCAGCGTCTGCCAGTCACCCTTGTGCACCCAGCCGTCGAAGGCCTTGGCCATGTCTTCCCAGCCGAAAACGTAATACCCGGCCTGCAGGAAGATGTCGGTCCACTCGTCGCCGCCGATGATGCCGCCCGCCGGGTTGGCGTACAGCTTCTTCTGCTGGGCGTACCAGAGCTTCTCGACGTCGTCGCCGGTCTTGCCGAGGTGGTAGATCGAGTCGTACTTGGCGACCCAGTCGAAGTAGATCTTGATGTTGCGGTCGAACGCGACATCCTGGTCGAGGTTCGCCTGGTACCAGACCTTGCGCGGGTCGACGTTGCCGTCGAGCACCATCCTCCGGACCTTCTGCGGGTACAGCGTGCTGTACACCTGGCCGAGGTAGGTGCCGTAGGAGAAGCCGTAGTAGTTGATCTTCTCTTCGCCAAGCGCCTTGCGCAGGTTGTCGACGTCCTTCGCGACGTCGACGGTCTTGATGTGCTCGAGCAGCGGGCCGTTCTTCTTGCAGGCCTCGGCGTAGCCCTTCGACCTGGCGAGCCAGGTCTGCTCCAGCTCACGCGTGGTCGGCACGTACTTCGGCCGGTTGTAGCTGAAGTAGTTGCCGTCGCAGGTCAGCGCCGGCTTGCTGGAGCCGACACCACGCGGGTCGAAACCGATCCAGTCGTAGTTGTCACCGGCGCCGTTCGGCACGAACTGGCCGAGGATCGACAGGCCGAGGCCCGAACCGCCGGGGCCACCGGGGTTCACGATCATGATGCCCTGCGACTGCGGGGTCTTGTGCTTGATCCGCGAGACGGCGATCTGGATCTTCTCGCCGTTCGGCTTGGCGTGGTCGAGCGGCGTCTCCAGGAAGCCGCACTCCCCACCGGCGTTCTGCAGGCGGGCACTCTCGCACTTGCCCCACTTGATGGGCGCCGGGGCGAACTCCGACGCCGCGGGCGCCGCACCCGCCATCGGGGCGATGGCCGCCCCGCTGACGAGGAGGCTCGCGGCCGCTACCGCGGCAGCAAATTTGTTCACGATGTTCCTTTTCGTCGACGTTCGTCCCGATTTCAGGGAAAATACCGAGTCTTGCCAACAACTTCGCCGATCGACACGGATTTCACCATCCGTCTTTCGTTGGATTTTCCTAAACTCGACGATGATCCGATTCGGACAAACGTAACGGGTCCGCCACCTGGCGTACTCGGCACCTACCCATCCGGTGGAGGTAAAAATGCAGGCCGCGCAGGACCTGGCCGACGCCGTCCGCACAGGACTGGCCGAACGGGCGGATCCGATGAAAGCGCCCGAGATGCGGGCCTACATGAGGTCCGAGATGGACTTCCTCGGCGTCCAGAAACCGGCCAGGCGCGAGCTCACGAGAGAGATTTTCCGCGCACATCCACTGCCCGATCGGGAATCATTCACCGAAGCCGTGCTCACCTTGTGGCGCGACGCCAAGTACCGAGAAGAACGGTATGTCGCATTGGATCTCACCGGCGACAGGGCGTACGCGCGGTGGCTGGACTCGGAATCGCTCGAACTCTACGACGAATTGATCGTCACGGGCGCCTGGTGGGACTACGTGGACGAGATCGCCGTCCGCCGGGTCGGCCCGATACTGCGCGCGGAGCCGGAGGTGCTCAAGCCGCGCCTGCGGGACTGGGCGGCCGACGCCGACCTCTGGCGGCGCCGTACCGCGGTGATCTGCCAGATCGGCTCGAAGGACGCAACCGACACTTCACTGCTGTCCAAGACCATCGAACTGAACGTGGCCGACAAGGACTTCTTCCTGCGCAAGGGCATCGGCTGGGCGCTGCGGGAGTACGCGAAAACAGACCCCGGGTGGGTGCGACAGTTCGTCACCACCCACCCGGGGCTATCAAGCCTCTCTCAGCGCGAGGCCCTCAAACATCTCTAAGCGCGAAGCTCCGCGCCGTATCGCTCGGCCGTGGCCGCCACAGCGGCGTCCTTGGCCTCGATGGCCTCTTCGACCTTCAGCGTGCGGTCCGGAGCCCGGAACCGCAGCTTGTAGGCCAGCGAGCGCTTGCCTTCGCCGACCTGCGCGCCGGTGTAGGTGTCGAACAGCTCGACGTTCTCGAGCAGGTCGCCAGCCGCACCACGCAGCGTGTCAGCGAGGTCGGCCGAGGGCACACCCGCGTCGACGACGAGCGCCACGTCGAGCAGCACCGGCGGGTACGCCGAGATCCGCGGCGCCGGGCGCGAGTCCGGCAGCGGGATGGCGTCGAGGTCGAGCTCCATGGCGACCGTCCGCTTCGGCAGGCCGAGCGCTTCGATCACCTTGGGGTGCAGCTCGCCCGCGTGCCCGACCGGCCAGTCGCCGACCAGCAGCTTGGCGCAGCGGCCGGGGTGCCATGGCAGCAGGTCCGCGGCCGCCACGGTGAGCTCGATGCCGGAGGCCGCCGCGATCGTGCGGGCGGCTTGGACGGCGTCGGCCCAGGTGGCGTCCTCGCCCTTGCCCCACCAGCCGGAGCGCAGGCGCTGGCCGGTGAGGACGGTGGCGACGTGCGTCGGCTGCAGCGGGACCGAGGCTTCGAGCAGCGCGAGCTCCTCGTCGGTCGGCCGCCGGTCGACGCCGAGATCCGGCACCGGCAACGGCTTGGCACCCGGCAGCACGACCTGGCCGATGTAGTACAGCGCCAGGTCCTTGAAACCGCGGGAGACGTTGCGCTGCAAGGTTTCCAGCAGCCCCGGCAGCAGGGTCGTGGCCAGCTGGTCCTTGTCCGCTTCGAGCGGGTTGCGCACCCGCACGGTGTGGCGGCGCACGTCGTCGTCGGCGAGGCCGAACGCGTCCCACACGGACTTCGAGATGAACGGGAACGGCTGCACCTCGACGTACCCGGCCTCGGCCAGCGCGCGCGAGACGGCACGACGGCGACGCTGGGTGTCGGTGAGGCCGCGACCGGCGGGCGCGGCGGGCAGCACCGACGGGATGCTGTCGTATCCCTCCAGGCGCAGCACCTCCTCGACCAGGTCGGCTGCCTGCACCAGGTCACCACGCCAGCTCGGCGGCGCGGCGGTGACCAGCGCGGTCCCGTCGTCGCTCGCGTCGAGCACGACCTTGCAGCCGATCTGGCCAAGCCTGCGCACGGTGACGCCGCGGTCGTAGCTGACCCCGGCCACCTGGTCGGGCAGGTTGATCGGCATGGTGATCGCGGGCAACGGCTCCACGCCGCCCTCGTCGGTGCGGCCGGGCTGGATCGAGCCGTCGCCGTACTCGCGCAGCAGGCGCGCGGCCCGCTCGACGGCGACCGCGCACAGCTGTGGGTCGGTGTAGCGCTCGAACCGCTTGGCCGCCTCGGAGAACAGCTTGTGGCGGCGGGCGGTCCGGCTGATCGAAGCCGGGTCCCAGTGCGCCGCCTCGAGCAGCACGTCGGTGCTCTCCGGAGTGATCTCGGTGCTCGCGCCGCCCATGGTGCCCGCCAGCGAGATCACGCCGCTGTCGTCGGCGATGATCACGTCGTCGGGGTCGAGCTCGCGGACCGCATCGTCCAAAGTGGTCAGTTTCTCGCCCGGCTTGGCCTTGCGCACCACCAGATCACCCTGGACGGCGCCGGTGTCGAAGGCGTGCAGCGGGTGCCCGACCTCGAGCATCACGTAGTTCGTGACGTCCACGGCCAGCGAGATGGACCGGATGCCGGACAGCATCAGCCTGCGCCGCATCCACCACGGCGTCGGCGCGCTCGCGTCGAGGCCGGTGATCCGGCGCAGCACGAACCGCTTGCAGCCGTCGGTGTCCTCGACGTGCACCGGCCAGGCGTCGCCCTCGGCGCCGGGCAGTTCGATCAGCCCGGGGTCGCCGAACGGGACGTCGAGCGCGTTCGACAGCTCACGGGCCAGGCCGCGGATCGAGAGCGCGTAGCCGCGGTCGGGCGTGGGCGTGAGCTCCAGGACGGTGTCGCCGAGTCCCATGAGCTCGCGCGCCTCGTCGCCGGGGCTGGCGGTGCCCGACGGCAGCACGAGGATCCCGTTGTGCTCGTCGCCGAGGCCGAGCTCGCGGGCCGAGCAGATCATGCCGTCGCTGATCCGGCCGTAGGTCTTGCGCGAGGCGATCGCGAAGTCGCCGGGCAGCACCGCGTCGGGCAGCGCGACCACGACGAGGTCACCCTCGGCGAAGTTGGTGGCGCCGCAGACGATGCCGCGGGTGCGGACGGCGGCGGGGTCTTCGCCCGCTTCGAGCTCGGGGGCGTGCTCCTCGCCGACCTCGACCCGGCAGAACCGGATCGGCTTCTTGAACTCGGTGAGCTCCTCGATCTCGGCGACCCTGCCGACCACGAGCGGGCCGGTGACCTGGCCGAGCGGCTGCACGTCGTCGACCTCGATGCCGATGCGGATGAAGGCGTCGACCAGCTCCTGCGGCTCGATCGCCTCACCAAGGCCGAGGTGCTCGGTCAGCCAGCTGACGGGGACTCGCACTACGCCTCCGTTCCGAAGGGAAGGGTGAAGCGGACGTCGCCCTCCACCATGTCGCGCATGTCCGGGATTCCGTTGCGGAACTGCAGGGTGCGCTCGATGCCCATGCCGAAGGCGAACCCGGAGTACACCTCGGGGTCGACGCCGCAGGCACGCAGGACGTTGGGGTTGACCATGCCGCAGCCACCCCACTCGACCCAGCCCGGGCCGCCCTTCTTCTCCTCGAACCACACGTCCACCTCGGCGGACGGCTCGGTGAACGGGAAGAAGTGCGGGCGGAGCCTGGTCTTCGAGTGCTCGCCGAACATCGCGCGGGCGAACGCGTCGAGCGTGCCCTTGAGGTGGGCCATGGTGATGCCCTTGTCCACCGCGAGGCCCTCGACCTGGTTGAAGACGGGGGTGTGCGAGGCGTCCAGCTCATCGGTGCGGTACGTCCGGCCGGGGCACACCACGTACACCGGCAGGTCGCGGTGCAGCAGCGTGCGCGCCTGCACCGGGGAGGTGTGGGTGCGCAGCAGCAGGCGCGAGTCCTCCTCACCGGCGTAGAAGGTGTCCTGCAGCTGGCGGGCCGGGTGGTCCTTGCCGAAGTTCAGCGCGTCGAAGTTGAACCACTCGGCTTCGAGCTCGGGACCTTCGGCGACCTCATAGCCCATGGCGATGAAGGCGTCGGCGATCTGCTCGGAGATCGTGGTGATCGGGTGGCGCGCGCCGCGGGCGACGCGGTCCCACGGGAGGGTGACGTCGACCGTCTCCTCGCGCAGCACGTGCTCGTCACGCTCGGCCTGCAGCACGACCAGGCGCGCGTCGTACGCGGACTGGATGGCCTGGCGCGCCTCGTTGACGAGCTTGCCCGCTTCCGCCTTCTCCTTCTTGGGCAGCGCGCCGATCTCGCGGCGGGCCAGCAGCAGCGGCGACTGGTCACCCAGGTGCGCCGGTTTGACGGCGGCCAGCGCGTCGAGGTCGGTTGCCGCGGTGAAGTCCGTTTCGGCCTTCTTGATCGCAGCCCGCAGTGTTTCGGGCGAAAGCGCTTCGCCCGCGGTCGGGTTCTGCTGTTCGGTGGCTCCGGACATAACTCCTCGGCGTCCGTTGGTGACGGGATCGGCGGCCGCACGCGGCCAGGACGGCACACGTGTGGGATGACAGCCGATTCTAGGTGATCGGCTCATGACACCGACCGGGAACCCTCGCGAGCGTCAGCGGGTGGCGAAGGCGTCCTGAAGATCAACATCGGCGAACGCGCCCGCCACCGTGCCTTCGGCGGCGTAGCGGTACAGCGCGGTCTGGTAGATACCGGACAGCGTGGTCGTCAGAATCGACACGGCCAGCACCCAGACGAGTGCCAGGCCGAGGCAGACGAACCAGGTGATCGCGCCACCGCCGAGCAGGACGCCGGGCAGCATCAGCAGCGCGAATCCGGCGAACGAGACCAGGAAGCCGACGAGGCCGATCCCGCCCTGCCCGGCGAGGTTCTCGCCCCAGGTGCGCTTGAACATCTCGGCCGAGCGCTTGGCCGACGCGCGCACGGTGCTGTCCTCGAGCATGAGCACCGGCAGCACCAGGTAGGTGACCAGTGTCCAGGCCATGCCGAGGAACCCGCTGATGATCCGGCCGAGGAAGCCGAGCCGCTCTTCGATCGCGCGCAGGATCATCGTCACCGTGGCGGTGATGATCGCCCAGCCCAGCAGCCGCAGCCAGTTCTGGCCCGCGGCGCGCAGGCCAGCGCCGACGCTCGGGTCGCCACCGCGCAGCGCGACGTCGGCCTGCGAGATGAGGGCGGCGTTGAAGAAGACGGTGACGAAGGCGGCCGCCACGTAGAACAGCGCCAGCAGCACCCAGGAACCGGCGGCCACTCGATCGTGTTCGAGTGTTCCGCGCGACACGAAGACCGCGGGCACGAGGAAGACGGCCGCGACGAGCAGGCCTCCCACAATCGAGAGCACCGGGAAGGTGACGAGTTCCTTGCGCGAGCGCAGGACGCTCAGCGAAGCCTTGAACAGTGCCAACGAGCGAGCCAACCGGCCCATGGAAACCCCCAGAAGTGACCACAAAGGACTTCGGGAGCGTACTCGGTCAGCCCCGGCGTGCGGCCATCGCGCTGGCGTAGACGCAGACGGCGGCGGCGGTCGCCAGGTTCAGGCTCTCCGCCTTGCCGTACAGGGGAATGCGGACCGCGCTGTCAACGGCGTCGAGCACGTCCGACGGCAGGCCGTGCGCTTCGTTGCCGAACACCCAGGCGGTCGGCACGGTGAGGTCGATCGTGTCGAGCTGCTCTTCGGCGTAGCCGTGCGCGGCACGCGTGACCAGCCCGGCGTCGGTGCACGCGGTGAGCGCCTCGCCGATGTCGCGCACGCGTGCGATCGGCAGGTGGAACAGGCTGCCCGCGGCGGCGCGCACGCATTTGCCGTTGTGCGGGTCGACGCTCTCCCCCGCGAGGATCACGGCGTCGGCGCCCGCGGCGTCGGCGACCCGGATCACGGTGCCCGCGTTGCCGGGGTCGGCCACGTCGACGAGCACGGCGACGAGTTTGGCGTCGGTACCGAGCATGCCGGCGAGCGGCCGGTCGAGCAGCTCACACACCGCGACGATGCCTTGCGGCGTAACGGTTTCCGAGAGTCCCTCGGCCGCGCGGTCGGTGATCGCGGACACCCGCACACCGAGTTCGCGGGCACGCGCGACCAGTGCCACGTGCTGGGTGGACGCCCGTTCCGCGACGAAGAGCTCGTGCACCTTGCCGTGTGCCAGCGCCGCTTCGACGGCGTTCGCGCCCTCGGCGAGGAACCGGCCGGTCTTGTCACGCTCGGCGCGGCGGGTCAGTTTGCGCGCAGCAACAACCCGGGGTGTCCGTTCGGTGAACGGATCGGCCCCGGGCTGTGTGCGCGCGTCTGAGGAGATCAGGCCGACTTCTTCTCTTCGGTGTTGACGTTCGCCTTGGCGAGCTCGGCGAGCGCCGCGAAGGCGGCGGCGTCGTTCACCGCGAGGTCCGCGAGGATCTTGCGGTCGACCTCGACACCCGCGGCCTTGAGGCCCTGGATGAAGCGGTTGTAGGTCACGCCGTTCTCACGGGCGGCCGCGTTGATACGGGTGATCCACAGCTGGCGGAAGTCACCCTTGCGGGCACGGCGGTCCCGGTAGGCGTAGTTGAGCGAGTGGAGCGTCTGCTCCTTGGCCTTGCGGTACAGCCGCGAACGCTGGCCGCGGTAACCGCTGGCCAGTTCGAGAGTTGCGCGACGCTTCTTCTGGGCGTTGACCGCCCTCTTGACGCGTGCCACGGGTCCATCCTGTCGATCTAGGGGGGCGGATCACACCCCGGGTGGGTAAAGGTACGAGTTGGTGAAGGTCTACAGACCCAGGAGGCGCTTGACCCGGGGGACGTCGGCCTTGTTGACCTCGGTCGTGCCCTCGAGACGACGCGTCAGCTCGCTGGACTTGACCTCCATCCGGTGGCGGCGGCCGGCCTTCTGGCGGCGCAGCTTGCCGGTACCCGTGATGCGGACCCGCTTGGACGTGCCCTTGTGCGTCTTCATCTTCGGCATTTCGGAGCTTTCCTCTTTCAGGCGGCAGCACACCGGAGACCGGTGTGCTGCGACATGCGTTGCGTGTGGCGCGAAACCGTCAGGACTCGGCGACTTCTTCGTCCTTGGCCGGCTTGGCCTTCGGCTTGACGTTCTTGTGCGGCGCCAACACCATGATCATGTTGCGGCCGTCCTGCTTCGCCGACGACTCGACGAAACCGAGCTCGGTCACGTCGTCTGCCAGCTTCTGCAGCAGCCGGAAGCCCAGCTCGGGGCGCGACTGCTCGCGGCCACGGAACATGATGGTCACCTTGACCTTGTTCCCGGCGGCGAGGAAGCGGGACACGTGACCCTTTTTGGTCTCGTAGTCGTGCTGGTCGATCTTCGGCCGCAGCTTCTGCTCTTTGATGACGGTGAGCTGCTGGTTGCGGCGTGACTCGCGGGCCTTCTGCGCGCTCTCGTACTTGAACTTGCCGAAGTCCATGAGCTTGCATACCGGCGGGCGCGCCTGGGGCGCGACCTCGACGAGGTCGAGATCGTTCTCCTGTGCCAGCCGCAGTGCATCTTCGATCCGGACGATGCCGACCTGCTCGCCGGCGGGTCCGACGAGGCGGACCTCCGGTACCCGGATGCGGTCGTTGATGCGTGTCTCGGAGCTGATGGGGCCTCCTTGGTCCGAGGAATGATTCCTGTTACTCGACCTGGTGCCCACATACAGAAGGCCCCGTCATCAGGATGTCCTGACGCGCGGGGCCCACTCTTTTCCGATCGCGGACGGCTTCGAGGAGAACCTCGAAGATCGAACGCTTCGCCACCACGGCCTTGCGGCTGCTGTGGCGAGACCGGACCCGGACACCTGTGTTGCGGTGACTCGGGTGGGAGCGGGGCTCCACTTGTCCGCCCCCGATTGCTCGGGAGCTGGTCGCAGGTGGAAGGGTACCAGACGTGTCAGATCAACCTTCGCAGCAGCCCGAGTATTCCCAGGACATCCGAGGCCTGGAGGAGATTCCCAGCGTCGAAGTCATCAGCAGGGCGGCCGTGATGCTGCTGTCCGCGGCGGCCGAGCGCCTGGGTCTCGCCGACGCCGACCCGGACACCAGCCCGCACCGCGACCTCGACGAGGCCCGCCGCCTGATCACCGCGCTCGCGGGCCTGGTCACGGCCTCCGCAGAGTACCTGGGCGCGCACGCCGGCCCCCTGCGCGACGGCCTGCAGTCGCTCCAGAAGGCGTTCCGCGAGTCCTCCGCCGTGCCCGACGCCCCTGGCCAGGGCCCAGGCGAGAAGTACACCGGTCCCGTCTACTAGTCGTTTCCGCAGCTCAGGGGTCGTGAGTGGCCTGACCGGGTAACTAGTCAGGTCTCTGTCGCGTGGTGGTCGTCGTTCTGCGATGATCACCGCGTGACCGGGAGTGAGCGTCCGTCGTATGACGAGCTTG
>NZ_JBHWEB010000183.1:0-13582 GCF_042734395.1 Amycolatopsis sp. NPDC059657
AGATGCTGGTGGTCGGGCCACCGACGGCGGCCCGACCGACTCGCTCACGTGCCGATTGACAACGCAGGCCAAGCCTTAACTACCCGGCATTGGGTCCTAACCGCCCGCGACACTCACGACTCGAGGGTCTTCTGCAGGGCTTTGTTGGCTTTGCGGGCCATGTCGGCGATGGCTTCGCGGCGGGCGGCGTCGGCGGCGTAGTCGTCTTGGCGGTTGCGGACGACTCGGGCGGGTGAGCCGACGGCGATCGAGTAGTCGGGGATCTCGCCGCGGACCACCGCGTGGGCGCCCAGCACGCAGCCGCGGCCGATGCGGGTGCCCTTGAGGACCGTGACCTTGGTGCCGAGCCAGGTGTCCGGGCCGATACGGACCGGGGACTTCACGATGCCCTGGTCCTTGATCGGCACGGTGATGTCGGCGGTGACGTGGTCGAAGTCACAGATGTAGACCCAGTCCGCGACCAGTGTGGCCTCGCCGAGCTCGATGTCGAGGTAGCCGTTGAGGACGTTCTGCCTGCCGAAGACGCATTTGTCCGCGATGCGCAGCGAGCCTTCGTGGCAGCGGATGGCGTTGCCGTCGCCGACGTGCACCCAGCGGCCGATCTCCATCCGGCCGTAGCCGGGGCGGCAGTGGATCTCGACGTCCTTGCCGAGGAACAGCATGCCGCGCAGGATGATGTGCGGGTTGGCGATCCGGAACTTGAGCAGCCGCCAGTATCGGACCAGGTACCAGGGCGTGTACGCGCGGTTGCGCAGCACCCAGCGCAGCGAGGCCTTGGTCAGGAACTTCGCCTGCCGCGGGTCGCGGCGGGCCTTCCCCCAGGCCTTCAACCTGGACATGGCGGGTGCACCCCACATGGACGTCATACGTCGAAAACTACAGTGGCGCGCAGCGCCTCCTCGAGGGGCGGTGGCCGGGCGGCGGGTGGGACGTAACCTGGGACCGGGTGCACGTCGTTATCAAGGGGATGGACATGGGGACCAAGCTGATCATCGATACCGATCCCGGCATCGATGACGCCTTCGCGCTCGCGCTCGCCGCGCTGAGCACGGACGTCGACCTGCTCGGGGTGACGACGGTCTTCGGGAATGTCTCACTGGAGGCGACCACCCGCAACGCGCGCCGGATACTGGAACTCTGCGGCAGGCCGGACGTGCCGGTCGCGGCCGGTGCCGCGCGTCCGCTGGTGCACCCGCAGGCCGAACGGGCAGCGCATGTCCATGGCGAAGACGGCCTGTCAGGGCTCTCCGACACGCTGCCGGAGCCGACCAGAGCGCTGGAGCCGTCCGACGCGGTCAGCCTGCTCGTCTCGCTGCTCGAAGCCGCCGAAGAGCCGGTGACCATCGCGCCGATCGGCCCGCTCACGAACATCGCGCTGCTGCTCGCCGCGCATCCCCACGTCAAGCCGAAGATCGCCAGGATCGTGATCATGGGCGGCGGTCTCGGCACCGGGAACACCACGCCCGCCGCCGAGTTCAACATCTACAGCGATCCCGAAGCCGCTCGCCGCGTGCTGGTGGACGAAGACGTGCCCTGTGTGCTCGTGCCGCTGGAGATCACGCACCGCTGCGCGGTCAGCACCGCGTGGCTCGGCGAGCTCGCCGCGTCCGGCCCGCTCGGCGCGACGCTGGAGAAACTGACCGCCAGCTATCAGAAGCTCTATCACGACGAGCTGGGCCTGGACGGCATCGTCCTGCACGACGCGGTCGCGGTCGCGGAGGCGATCAAGCCCGGCCTGCTGCGCACCGAGGCGTATCCGATAGAGGTCGACTGCGGGCACGGCCCGGCGCGGGGCGCGACGGTCGCCGATCGGCGGCCGGGGCGGCGCGCGGGTACCACGGTCGAGGTGGCCGTGGACACCGATCTCGACGGACTTCGTGAATTCCTGCTGACCCGATTGGCTGGTACCCGGTGAAGCGCAAGGCTTTGGTCACTCTCGGCGCCGTGGTCGTCGCGGCAGGCGCGCTCGTCGTCGCCGTGAACCTCGCGCCGAGCGGTGCGAAGACGACGACGGCGGAACCCACCCCCACGCAGCTGCCGCCGGTCGAGACGCCGGTCATCCTGCGTGACAACAGCAAGCCGCCAGCCGAGCCCGGCCAGGCGTTCGACGCGTGGGCCAGCAAGACGAGCACGTGGCTCGACATCCCGTTGCGCCCCATGGAGAGCTACGCCAAGGCGACACTCGCGCTGGCGAAGGAAAAGCCGGACTGCCACCTGTCGTGGGTGACGCTGGCCGCCGTCGGCAAGACCACCACCGATCACGGCCGCGCGCTCGAAGCCCAGTTCGACCAGGCAGGCGCGGCGTCGAAACAGATCGGGAACGTGCAGTTCAAGGACTTCTACGGCCGGGTGGTGTCCACCGCGGACGCGACCGGCCCGTTGCAGCTGCCGTCGGCGGTCTGGGGCAAGTGGCAGGCCAGCTCGACCGGCGGGACGCCCGACGCGCAGAACATCGACGACGTGGCGCTGACCGCGGCCCGCGCGCTCTGCGCCGACGGCCGTGACCTGCTCAAGGGTGATGTGTGGTGGAAGGCCGTGAGCACGCTGCATTCCGCTCCGCTGATGCTGCACCGCACGCTCGCGACGCTCAACGTCTACGGCACGGTCGGCCAGCGCTCCGAGGCGCCGAACCCGGCCGTGCTGGGCGCGGTGAACTTCGCCATCAGCAAGATCGGCCTGCCGTACGTGTGGGGTGGCAATGGCAAGGGCGGCAGCGACCCCGGCTTCGACTGCTCCGGCCTGACCACCGCCGCGTACGCGAGCGCGGGCGTCAAGCTGATGCGCACGGCGGACACGCAGTTCCGCAGCGTGAAGTCGGTCAGCGAGCCGCAGCTCGGCGACCTGATCTTCTACGGCGAGCCGAAGACGAAGATCCACCACGTCGGCCTGTACATCGGCAACCAGCAGATGATCGACGCGCCGACCGAGGGCCAGGCCGTGCAGGTGCACACCTACCGCAAGAAGGGCGACGACTACGCGGGCGCGGGCCGCCCGGTCGCCTGAGCCGGTAAACGAGTGGACGCGGTGCCGCGCGGGCTTGTAGCTTGCTGCTCGACCGTGACACCGCCTGAGGAGGTGAGACCCATGAACGCTGTATCGCTGTGGGTGCTCCCCCTTCCTGTCACGACCGGGCGATCGATGTAGGTGTCGCCGGGAGCGCCTCGACACGCACTCCCGAAAGGCACCACCATGGATTTCGACGTCATCATCACCGGCTGCGGTCCCACCGGCGCGACGCTGGCCGCCGAGCTGCGGCTGCACGATGTGCGGGTTCTCGTCCTGGAGAAGGAAACCAAGCCCAAATCGTTCGTCCGCATAGTCGGCCTGCATGCCCGCAGCCTCGAACTGATGGCCATGCGCGGACTGCTGGATCGCCTGCACGAACACGGCAGGCAGCGCCCGGCGGGCGGTTTCTTCGCCGCCATCGCCAAACCCGCGCCGAAGGACCTGGACACCGCGCACGCCTATCTGCTGGGCATCCCGCAGCCGGTCATCGAACGCCTGCTGGAAGAACACGCGACCGGGCTGGGCGCGCAGGTCCGGCGCGGGTGCGCGGTGACCGCGTTCGAGCAGGACGACGAGGGTGTGACCGTCGAGCTGGCCACCGGCGAACGGCTGCGCACGCGCTATCTCGTCGGCTGCGACGGCGCGCGCAGCACGGTGCGCAAACTGCTCGGCGTCGGCTTCCCCGGGGAGCCCTCGCGGACCGACACGCTGATGGGCGAGCTGGGAGTGACCGCGTCGCGCGAAGAGATCGCGGCCAAGGTCGCCGAAGTCAGCGAGATCCACAAACCGTTCTGGCTCAGGCCTTTCGGCGAAGGGGTCTACAGCGTGGTCGTCCCCGCCGATGGCGTGAGCGATCGCGCGGAACCGCCCACGCTCGAGGATTTCCAAGACCGCCTGCGTGCCATCGCCGGGACCGATTTCGGCGTGCACTCCCCGCGATGGCTGTCCCGTTTCGGGGACGCCACCCGGCTGGCCGACCGGTATCGGGTCGGGCGGGTGCTGCTCGCGGGCGACGCGGCGCACATCCATCCGCCCACCGGCGGCCAGGGCCTCAACCTGGGCGTTCAAGACGCCTTCAACCTCGGCTGGAAACTGGCCGCCGAGATCCGTGGCTGGGCGCCTGAGGCGCTGCTGGACACCTACCAGGCCGAACGGCATCCGGTCGCCGCGGACGTGCTGGACAACACCCGCGCCCAGATGGAACTGCAGTCCACCGAGCCTGGCGCGCGGGCCGTGCGCAGGCTGCTCACCGAGCTGATGGACTTCGACGAGGTGAACCGCCATCTGATCGCGAAGATCGCCGCGATCGACCTCCGCTACGACTTCGGCGAGGGCCCCGACCTGCTCGGCCGCCGGCTGCGCGACATCGACGTGAAACAGGGCCGCCTCTACGACCTGCTGCGACGCGGCCGCGGCCTGCTGCTGGACCGCACCGAACGCCTGACCACGGCCGGCTGGTCGGACCGGGTCGACCACGTCGCCGATCCGACCGCGGCGCTGGACGTCCCGTGTGTCCTGCTGCGCCCCGACGGCCATGTCGCCTGGATCGGTGACGATCAGCGGGATCTGGACGCTCACCTCACGCGCTGGTTCGGCGAGTGATTGACTGCGAGCGGAGGTGGCTGACATGACCGTTGCCGAAGTGATGGCCGAGCTGGCGGCGCTCGAGGATCCGAAGGCCCGTGCGATCAACGAGAAGCACGGCGACGACCACGGCGTGAACCTGTCGAAGCTGCGCGCGGTCGCGAAACGGCTGAAGACCCAGCAGGACCTCGCGCGTGAGCTGTGGGCGACCGGTGACACCGCGGCCAGGCTGCTGGCGCTGCTGATCTGCCGTCCGAAGGAGTTCGAGCGCGACGAACTGGACGCGATGCTGCGCGAGGCACGCACTCCCAAGGTGCACGACTGGCTCGTGAACTACGTCGTCAAGAAGAGCCCGCACGCCGAAGAGCTGCGCGTTGCCTGGTTCGCGGACGCCGACCCGGTGGTGGCGAGCGCGGGGTGGGCGTTGACGACCGAACGTGTCGCCAAGAAGCCGGAAGGTCTCGATCTCGACGGTCTGCTCGACGTCATCGAGGCCGAAATGAAGGCGGCGCCGGACCGTCTGCAGTGGGCGATGAACCATTGCCTGGCCCAGATCGGGATCGAGCACGCGGGACACCGCGCCCGCGCGCTCGCTATCGGCGAGCGCTTGCAGGTGCTCAAGGATTACCCGACGCCGCCGGGCTGCACCTCGCCGTTCGCGCCGATCTGGATCACCGAGATCGTGCGCCGCCAAGAGGTGGCAGGCTGAGAGACTCCCCCGCCCCCTTCAACATATAGCGCACCCCGGGGCTTGCGGCAAGCCCCGGGGTGTACTCCACAATTGCCCGGTCCAACGCTATGACCTGGGGAAACGGGGATTCAAAAAGTGCGTGTGCTGTTGACGACGTGGGGATCGCGCGGGGATGTCGAGCCGCTGGCCGGGCTCGCGGTGGCGTTGCGAGGGCTGGGCGCGGAAGCCTCGGTGGCCGCGCCGCCCGATGACGATTTCGTGGAACTGCTCGGGCGGGCAGGCGTGCCGCTGGTGCCGCTCGGGCCGTCGGTCAAGTCGGTGGTGTCCGGGGAGAAGCCGCCGAGCGCGAAGGACGCGTTCTGGCTCGGGCCCGAGCTGGTCAGGGCGCGATTCGAGGTACTCGGCTCGGCGGCCGGAGGCTGTGATCTGGTGATGGCGTCCGGCCTGATGCCCGCGGGGGTGCGGGATGTGGCCGAGAAACTGGGAATTCCTTACGTGTACGCGTGTTTCCAGATTTTCGGGCTGCCTTCGCGGCACTTCCGGCCGGGTGCGCGGCCGGGTGCGCCGTCGTCGGAGGACGAGACGGACTTCCGGGTGCTGTGGGAGCAGGACGCCCAGCGCGTCAACGGCTTGTACGGCGAGCCGCTCAACACCCACCGGGCGGCGCTCGGCATGCCACCGGTGGACAACGTGCGCGATCACGTCTTCACCGAACGGCCGTTGCTGGCGGCGGACCCGACGCTGTGCCCGTCGGAGGGCATGACGGAACTCGATCTCGTGCAGACCGGTGCGTGGCAGCTGCCCGACGAGCGGCCGCTCCCGGACGACCTGGCCGCGTTCCTCGACGCGGGCACGCCGCCCGTTTACGTCGGCTTCGGAAGCATGGCCGCGCACGCGCCGCAGGACATCGCGCGGGTGGCGACCGAGTCGGTCCGCGCGCACGGGCGCCGGGTTCTGCTCGGCAGCGGCTGGGCCGGGCTGGGGCTGGTCGACGACGCGGACGACTGCTTCGTCGTCGGCGAGGTCAATCAGCAGGCGTTGTTCCGGCGGGTGGCCGCGGTCGTGCATCACGGCGGCGCGGGCACCACCACGACGGCCGCCGGAGCGGGCGCGCCGCAGGTGATCATGCCGCGCATCGCGGACCAGCCGTACTGGGCCTCACGCGTGGCCGACCTGGGGATCGGCGTGGCGCACACGGAGCCGACGCCGACCGTCGAGTCGCTGACCGCCGCGCTCAGCACGGTTCTGACGCCCGAGATGCGGACGCGGGCCAGTGAGGTGGCGGGCATGATCCGGACGGATGGCGCGACGGTCGCCGCGAAAATGCTGCTCGAGCGCTAGGAAACGGGCTGCGGCTGCTTGGTGTGGTCGCGCCGGGGCAGCAGTACCGGCGTGACCAGGCAGAGCAGCCCGGCGGCCGCGAGTGCGAGACGGGGGCTGGTGGCGGTGGCCAGCAGCCCCCACAGCGCGGTCAGCGTCGCGATGGTCGCACTGGAGCTGATCGACCACGCCGACGTCATGCGCGCGACGCGGCCCGTCTCGGTGCTGGAGAGGCGGTAGGTGACCATCACCGGGTTGAACACGCTGATGCACAGGATCAGGCCCAGCTCGACGACCATCACGATCACCAGCCCCGGCAGGCCTGGCCGGATGAAGAACAGGCCGATCAGCCAGCACGCGCGCAGTGTCCCGGCGACGAGCATGACCCGGTGCTGGCCGAACCGCGTGACGAACTTGCGGGCCAGCCGCGAGCCGATGAAGCCGCCGGCGCACGGGACCGCGAACGCGAGGCCGTACTGCCACGGCTCGAAACCGAGCTCGCCGAGCATGAGCACGGCGAGCAGCGGTTCGGTCGCCATGATCAAGCCGTTGACGAGCATCGTGTTGAGGAAAAGCCTGCGCAGCACGGGATTCGCCAAGATGTAGCGCCACCCGTCGAGCAGATCACCGGGGCGCAGCCGGGACTTCTCCGTGCGCTCGGGGTGCGGTTCGGTGCCGCCGATGGCACGGATGCCCAACGCCGAGAGCAGATAACTGAACGCGTCCGCCAGCACGGTCGTGACCGGGCCGAACAGGCCGATCGCGGCTCCCCCGAGCGGCGGCCCGAGTGCGACCGAACTCCAGGTCGTCGACTCGAACCGGGCATTCGCGACAAGCAGATCCTCTTGGGGCACAAGCGTTTTCAGGTAGGCGCCACTCGCCGACGTGAACGCGATCTTGGCGGCGGCGACGAGCACCGACACCACCAGCAGCTGCACGAAAGTGAGCCAGCCCAACGCGAACGCGACGGGGATGCTCACCAGCGCGGCGAATCTGATCAGGTCCATCGCGATCATCACCGGCCGCTTGCGGCGGAACTCCACCCACGGCCCGAGCGGCACCGCGAGCACCGCGCCGACCGCGAGCCCGGCGGCCGACAGCACCGACACCTCGGCCGGTCCGACGTGCAGCACCATGATCGCCAGCACGGAAAACGCGCCGAAACCCAGGCCGGAGCCATAGGAACTGACCGCGAACGCGGCCCAGAGCCACCCGAACCGCCGCCCCAAAGATCGTCGCCCCATCGGATGATCCAAGCAGATGTCCGGAAGCCAGGCTTGAGTTTGCCAAAGTGGCAAACCTATTTGGCGTATTCGCAATCACTCACGCAGTGTGGACGGCATGGACCAAGAATTCTGGGATCGGCTGTACAACGAAAGCGAGCGCCGCTGGAGCGGCCGCCCGAACGGCGCGCTGCGCGTCGAGGTCGAGGACATGACACCGGGCAAGGCGCTGGATCTCGGCTGCGGTGAAGGCGGCGACGCGATCTGGCTCGCGAGCAAAGGCTGGAAGGTGACCGCCGTCGACATCTCGCCGGTGGCGCTCGCCCGCGCGGCCGAGGCGGCGGGCCCCGACTCCGGTATCGACTGGCAACAGGCCGACCCGAGGGTTTCGCCGCCACCGAGCCGGAGCTTCGATCTCGTTTCGGCACAGTACTTTCCCGTGCTGCACGAGGAAGACCACGCCACCATCCGCGGCCTGCTCGACGCCGTCGCGCCCGGCGGCACGCTGCTCGTGGTCAGCCATCTCATCGAGGGAACGCCGCCGGAGGGCTGGTCCGGTCCCGACCCGCGCGAGTTCTACCAGCCGCCCGAGATCGCGGAACTGCTCGGCGACGACTGGGTGATCGAGAGCCACGGGAACCGCGCTCGCGTCGACACACCGCACGACAACCCGCACCACGCCGACATCGTGCTGCGCGCCCGTCGAGTGCGCTAGAGCCGGGTAAGCCAGTCTCGCGCCTCGGCGGCCCGCCGGAGCACCGAGACATGGCCATCGCCGGGCGATGACCAGAATTCCGCCGCAGGGCACCGTTTCGCGAGCCAAGCGCTGTGCGAGTGAGGCACGACCCGGTCGTCCTCACCGTGCACGAGCAGCACCGGCGCGGTGACCTGCGCGGGGTCGAATCCCCACGGGCCGACGAAGGCCAGGTCGTCGTCGATCAGCGCGCTGGTCCCCGCCGCGAGCGCGGGCCCGACCACCTCACCGACCCACGCCCAGTCCCCGGCGAGCGCGGCATGGTCCGCCTCGGTGAACATTTCCGAGTCGTAGGCGCCTGCGGCTTCGAACTTCTCCTTCGCCGCCCGGCCTTCGACGGCGGCACGCAGCCCGTCAGCCCCGGATGGGTTCATGCCCGCGTACCAGTCGAGCCCCTCGGCGTCGAACGGCGCCAGCCCGGAGATGCCGACCACGCCCAGCACCCGTTCCGGCAGCAGCGCACCACACGCGAGCGCGTGCGGACCGCCACCCGAATGTCCCATCACCGCGAACCGCTCGATCCCGAACGCGTCGGCGACCGCGGCGGCGCACTCCGCCACCGACGCGACGTCCCGCTCTGGCACCGCCGTCGACCCGCCGTAGCCGGGCCGGTCGAACGAAACCCAGCGGATCCCCTCGGCGAACAACGGCCTCGGCGGCGCCCCGATGTTCGGCGTGCCGTGATGCCAGAAGACGGGCAGCCCGTCCCCGCCGGTGTCGTAAGCGCGCAGTGCGCGACCGTCCGGCAAGGTCAAGTCGGTCTCGATCACCTTGCTGAGCCTAGGGCATGTCTGATCACGCCGGCTCTGTCAGCGCACGGAAAAGCACCGGCCAATAGATCTGTTCGAGCGTCCCGAACGGCAGGCGGTCGGGTTCGGCATGGCTCTGGGCCAGCGCGCCGTCCCGGATCGCGATGAACACGCGCGCCATCTCGCCGAGGTCCCGGTCGGTCCGGCGGCCGCTCCTGGCGAGGAAGTACTCGATCAGCCTGGCGATCCCGGCGCGGTGACGCTCGTTGTGCTCGCGCAGCACGGCCGCCGCTTCGGGATTGCGCAAGGCGTAGAGGGTGAACTCCGCCGAGATGAGGAACCAGTCCGCGTCCTCCTGGGTGACCTCGGCGAGCAGCGCGAAGACCTGCTCGATCGAGCCGTCGTCGGCGAGCTTGTCCAGTTTTCCGCTCAGCCAGGCGAATTCCCGCTCGGCGTGCTGGTCGAACAACGCGAAGAACAACTCGTCCATGCTGGCGAAGTTGGAGTAGAACGCGCCCCTGGTGTAGCCGGCGCGCGCGCAGACCTGCTCGATCGTCGTGACGTGGAAGCCGTTCTCGGCGAAGGCGGCCAGCGCGGCGTCGAGCAGCCTGGCGACGGTCTGCGGACGCCGTTTGGTCGGCCCCTTGGGCACTTTGACTCCTTCGGCTCTTGACCCTGCGCGGGAATCCACTCACGATACATCCACGCATCCGATACACGAATGCATCTTTTCCGCTCAGCGCCGAGAGGACCACCATGTCCGCACGCCTGTCCGCGGTACTCGCCGCACTTCTACTGCTAGCCGGGATCGCCACACCGGCGACCGCGGCCACGCGCACGTACCGCGAGTACGTGGCGCTGGGCGATTCCTGGACGGCGGACGTCGTCCTCGTGCCACCGCCCTCGACGAAGTACGTCCCGTTCGACTGCGCGCAGTCGGCGAGGGACTACCCCAAGCAGGTCGCGGCCGCGCTCGGCGTGCCGAAGTTCTTCGACGCCAGCTGTGGCGGCGCGACCACCGACGACTTCGCCAACCCGCAGTCCGGCCTGCCGCTCGGCGGCACCAACCCGCCGCAGTTCGCCCAGCTCACCGAGACCACGGACCTGGTGACCGTCGGCATCGGCGGCAATGACGCCGGTCTCGCCGGCGCTGTCGGCGGCTGCATCAACCTGCTGCCCGCCCCGCTGGGCGTGCCGTGCAAGCCGAAGTGGGTCAGCGGCGGCGTCGACCGGATGTCGGAGAACATCAAGGCGGCCAGGCAAAAGGTGATCACCGCGGTCACGCAGATCAAGCAGCGCTCCCCGCACGCGCGGATCCTGCTGGTCGACTACCTGGCCGGGATCCCGCAGACCGGCGGCTGCTGGCCGTTCCAGCCGGTGCTGAACGACGACATGGAGTGGCTCGGCGCCAAGCTCCGTGAACTGAACGCGGCACTGAAGAGCGCGGCGGCCACCACCGGCGTCGAGTTCGTCGACACCCACAGCAAGAC
Organism: Amycolatopsis sp. NPDC059657; assembly: GCF_042734395.1. Lineage (NCBI taxonomy): Bacteria > Bacillati > Actinomycetota > Actinomycetes > Pseudonocardiales > Pseudonocardiaceae > Amycolatopsis > Amycolatopsis sp. NPDC059657. Next base: position 10,818 of record NZ_JBHWEB010000183.1, read on the forward strand.
CATCGGCCACGACGTGTGCACCAGCCCGTTCACCCGCTACGTCGAAGGCCTGCTCCCGATCTCGGCGAACGGCCTCGCCATCGCCGTGCCGTTCCACCCCAACTCGGCGGGCGGCGACGCGCAGGCCCGCATCGTGTTGTCGAAGATCCGGGGCTGAACCGAAGCCGCGACGGCGCTCACCTTCGCGCGAGCGCCGTCGCACCGGATACTAAGGAGCATGGGCAGGCTGCTGGAGGACAAGACCGCGATCGTCTACGGCGCGGGCGGGCCGATCGGCGGGGCGGTGGCCACCGCTTTCGCCAGGGACGGCGCGCAGGTTTTCCTCGCCGGGCGGACCAAGGCGAAGCTGGACGCGCTGGCACAGAAGATCGGCGCCGCCGTCACCGAGCTGGACGCGCTCGACGAGCGGGCGGTCACCACCTTCGTCGACTCCGTGGTCGCGCGGACCGGGCGGGTGGACATCTCCGTCAACGTCATCTCCTACGGCGACGTGCAGAAGCCGCTGGCCGAGATCACCGTCGAGGAGTTCCTGCAGCCGATCACGACCGCGATGCGCACGCACTTCCTGACGACCAGCGCGGCCGCGCGGCACATGGTCGTGCAGGGGTCCGGGGTGGTGCTGGCGTTCGGCGGGTCAGGGCCGCAGACCGTGCCGGGGATGGGCGGGTTCAAGGTCGCGCTGGACGCGCTCGAGGGGCTGCGGCGGCAGTTCGCCGCCGAGCTCGGGCCACACGGGATCAGGGTGGTCACGCTGAAGACCGGCGGAGTGCCGGAAAGCATGCCGGAGTCGTTCGGCGAGCGGGACGAAATCGAAAGCATGCTGCGCGGGTCGACGCTTTTGGGCACGACCGCGACTTTGGCCGATGTGGGGAATGTGGCCTCGTTCGTCGCTTCGGATCAGGCGAGGACGATGACGAGTTCCGCCGTCAACATCTCGTGCGGGGCGATCGTGGACATCTAGGGCTGATCGGGTATTCATTCCTCTCGCTCAGCGTTCCTTTTTCCGGATTTCATTGGGCCGGTCAGGTGTTACCTTCACGAACCGGTTGACCGTCACAGTCCGGCCCACCTAGGAAATGGGAGGTTGTCCGTCCTTTGGGGAGGTAGGGAATGTCCGCTCTCAGACCCGTGCTCGTGGCTGCAGGTGTGCTCGCCGGTTTTCTGGTGACCGTGCCCGCGTCGGCGGCGGCACCGGCGATCCAGGTGGTCAGCCGCACGCAGGCGGCCGAGGGTAACGACAGTTCCTCGGATCCCGCCACGAGCTCGGACGGCAGATATGTCGTTTTCGCGTCGTACGCGACCAACTTCATTCCGGGAAATACCAACGGAAGTCAAGGTATATACGTCAAGGACACCGTCACCGGCGTTATCGCACACGCCTCGGCGGCGGCCAATGGCACTCAGGCCGACGCGGATTCCGAAGGCCCGAGCATCAGCGCGGACGGTCACTACGTCGCATTTTCCTCACTCGCGACGAACCTCGTGCCCGGCGACACGAACGGCGCGCGCGACATTTTCGTCAAAGACATCCGGACCGGCGCCGTCGTCAAGGCGAGCACCGCCGCGAGCGACTTCGCGACGATCAGCGCGGGCGGGCGGCACGTGAGTTTCCGGTCGGGGACGAACGCGTACGTCAAGAACCTCGACTCCGGTGAACTCAAGCTCATCGTCGCCAACGCGCCCGCCACGGCGTACCCGATCAGCGCCGACGGCAGGCTCGCCGTGTTCGCCACGACCGGCGCGCTCGTCGCCGGCGACACGAACAACGCGTCCGACGTCTACCTCAAGGATCTCCAGACCGGAACGCTGACCAGGATCAGCACCACCGCGACCGGCGGGCAGAGCGCTTCGGGCGGCGCCGCGCCCACGATCAGCGCCGACGGCCGGTTCGCCGGCTTCGAATCGGCCGCGACCGACCTGGTCCCCGCCGACACCAACGGCGCGGCCGACGTGTTCGTCAAGGACATCGCCAAAGGCGCGATCCGCATCGGCACCGTGGCCGCCGACGGCACGCAGGCCAACGGCGCCACCACGGAACCGAAGCTCAGCGCGGACGGCCGATACCTCGCGTTCGCGTCCAGCGCGACGAACCTGGTGCCCGGCGACACCAACGGCGACGGCGACATCTTCGTCAAAGATCTGACGAAGGGCACGGTCATCCGCACCAGCGTGGCGGCGGGCGGCGCGCAGGCGGACAAAGCCAGCGACAACGTCGACCTGAGCGGCAACGGCCGCGTGACCGTCTTCCGGTCGGAGTCGGCGAACCTGGTCCCCGCCGACGGCAACCACGTCGCCGACATCTTCTCGGCACCGGCACTCAAGCCGGGCGCCGACCCGTACGCCGACGCGATCGCCGCGGGCACCACGGTGGGCCTGTCGAACGGCGCCAACGCGCTCGGCGCCCCGGACCGCAAGCTCGCCGGCGTCACCGGCCTGCTCGGCGGCCGCCTCGTACTCGACATGGGCGAGGACGAAGAAGGGACCGGCGACCTGTCGGTGTACTACGGCGGGCTCAACCTCGGGCTGCTGACCTCGCTCGATTTCCTTGACGCGCAAGGCAAAACCGTCGGCTCCGGCCAGCTGAAGCTGATCGACCTCGGCGCGGGCACACACGTCACCAAGGTCCCCCACAGCGGCGCGCCGTACCGCTACGTCCGCATCAACACGGGCCTGCTGCAGGTGTTCAGCCTGGACGCCGTCGAAGCCGCAGGCTGACCCCGGGTCGTGAGTGGTACGGCCGGTTCTAACCGGCCATACCACTCACG
>NZ_JBHWEB010000184.1:0-13295 GCF_042734395.1 Amycolatopsis sp. NPDC059657
GGTTGAACGTTGCGAACGGGGCGTTCGCAACGCTGAGCGACACATACGCCCCGTTCATTCCGTCCACCCCACCCCACAAAGCAGGCAAATGCGACATCGCGGGGCGAAATTCAGGCTCTGGAGTCCTTTGTGGACGTTTTGACAACGCAGGCCAAGCCTTAACTACCCAGCATTCGGTTCTAACCGCCCGCAACCCTCACGACCTCAAGGAACGGCGCGCAAGTGTGAGGTCAGGCGGCCGTCGTCGTGCAGGACGTGGAAGTAGAGCGACGGCGGCGCGTCCAGGTCGAGCGGGCCACCCTCGTCCCAGCCCCTGGCGCCGTTCGGCTCGAACGGCAGCAGGGACGTCGACACCACTCCCGGCGCGACCAGCAGCGGAAGCCCGGCGAAGGACGTGCTCGCCGCCGTGTGGGCGTGGCCGCACAGCAGGGCGGCCACCCGCGAGTGACGGGACAGGACTCCGGCGAGGCGGGCCTCGTCGAACTGGCGGATCCGGTCGACCGCAGGCACCGACAGGTCGACCGGCGGGTGATGGAAGCAGACGAACGCGGGCTTCCACGTACCGGTGCCCGTGAGCACTTCGTCAAGCCAGGCAAGGGTTTCCTCAGCGAGGAAACCGTTCGGCCGACCCGGGATGCTGGAGTCCAGTGAAACGTAGACCGCGCCGGGCGTGCTCATCACCTGGTTGACCGGCGCGTCACCGGCGGGCTCGCCGAGCAGGCCGACCCGGTACTCGGGCCGCTTGTCGTGGTTGCCTGGACAGGTGATCGTCATGTGCGGTGACTTCAGCAAGGACGCGACCTGTGCGTATTCCTCGAGCGCGCCGTTGTCGGCGAGGTCGCCGGTGACCACCACGGCGTCCACATGGGACAGTCCGTTGACGTAGGACAGCACCCGTGCCGCGCGCTCCTGGCTACGTGGCCCGCTGTCGATGTGGATGTCGCTCAGGTGCGCGATCGCGATCATCGTTGCCTGCCTTCCTCGAAATACCCCAGTGATTTCACCCAGTTCTGCACCAGCACGTGGCACGCCTCGTTGAGGTCGCACGTGCGCAGTGCCGCCGCGATCCGGCGATGCTCGTCGATGCTCTGGCGCGAGCGTTCGACGCCGCCGAAATACAGCACGTCATAGCGTTTCAAGAGCGGCTTGGTCTGCTCGATCAGCCGCAGGAGATGCGGGTTCACCGTGCGGGACAACAGCAGCGCGTGCCAGCGATCGTCCCATTCGGACAGTTCGGCGCCCTCGGCCAGCGCGGCCAGCATGCCGTCGGCGATCTCGTCGAGCGGGTCGGCCAGCGTCTGCAGATCGGCCACCGGCGTCCAGCGCACGGCGAGCGACTCGAGCTCGGCGATCAGCGGGTACAGCTGCCGCGCCTCGCCGAGGTCGAGCGGCGGCACGAGGAAGCCGCGGCCGAGCTCCGAGACCAGCAGGCCGCGATCGGCCAGCCCGACCAGCGCCTCGCGCAGCGGAGTGCGGCTGACACCGAGCTCCTTCGCGAGCTGGACCTCGTTGACCCGCGCGGTCAGTCTCCCGTCGAGCACGCGGGCGGTGATCTGCGCGAAGAGGTCCCGGCGCAGCGGAGAGCGTTGCATACAGTTGGACGATACTGTATTCAGTTGGTATGCAGCCAGCCGATGTTCAGCGCGCCCGTGCCGAAACCCCGGGCTGCGCCCAGGTGGCCCACTTCAACAACGCCGGAGCCTCACTCCCGCCTTCGATCGTGACCGAGACCGTCGTCGAGCATCTGCGCACCGAGTCGCTGATCGGCGGCTATGAGGCGGCCGCGCGCGAGGAAGAACGCATCGCGGCCGTGTACACCTCGATCGCGCGGCTCCTCAACGCCGACGCCGAGGACATCGCGCTGAGCGACAGCGCGACCCGCTCGTGGCAGGCGGTGTTCTACGCGTTCGGGTTCACCGCCGGCGACAAGATCCTGACCTGCAAGTCCGAGTACGCCAGCAACGCCATCGCCTACCTGCAGATCGCCCACCGCACCGGCGCCGTGGTCGAGGTGGTCGACGACGACGAGACCGGCCAGCTCGACGTCGCCGACCTGCGCCGCCGTCTCGACTCCAGCGTCAAACTCATCTCGACCACCCATGTGCCCACCCAAGGCGGCCTGGTCAACCCGGCCGAGGAGATCGGCGCGGTCGCCCGCGAGGCGGGCATCCCGTTCCTGCTCGACGCCTGCCAGTCGGCGGGCCAGCTCGACCTCGACGTCCAGCGCCTCCAGTGCGACGCGCTGAGCGTCACCGGCCGCAAGTACCTGCGCGGACCACGTGGCACCGGCTTCGGCTACATGCACCCCCGCCTGCGCGAGCGCGTCGAGCCCGCGATGCTCGATCTGCACTCGGCCTCGTGGACCGCACCCAACGAGTACGAAGTGGACCTGACCGCCAAGCGCTTCGAGAGCTGGGAACGCGACCACGCGGCGCTGCTCGGCCTCGGCGCCGCCGTCGACTACGCGCTCGGCTGGGGCCTGCCCGCCATCGAAAAACGCGTCGCCGAGGTCGCCGCCGACCTGCGCTCACGCCTGACGCAGGTCCCCGGCGTGATCGTGCACGACCAGGGCGCCCGCAAATGCGGCATCGTCACGTTCAGCGTGGCGGGCATCCCCGCCGAGAAGATCAAGGCGCACCTCGCCGAGTCGAAGATCAACACCTCGGTGTCGAGCCGGACTTCGGCCCAGTACGACTTCACCGCCCGCAACCTGCCGGACATGATCCGGGCGTCGGTCCACTACTTCAACACGGACGAGGAACTGGACCTCCTGGTCACCGAGGCCGACAAGCTCGTGAGCGGCATTTCCGGTTATTGAGCGCACAAACGCCACTTATGCAACACTGAGCGACACATACGCCCCGTTCATTCCTTCCGGCCCGCCCCGAAACTCGCGCGAAAGCGACAAAGTGGGACAAAGGAACCAGCAAAAGTCCTTTGTGGACATTTGTGGGCACCTGGGGCGAAGGTTGATCTTCGCGAAACCCGAGTTTGGGCCATTGAACTGCCTGAACTCGGGTTTCGTACATCCGAGCGTGGTGGACTAGGCCCTCATCTGCTCTGGCCGCGGCATCCAAGGCTGGTGCGATGGCTTTGCGTCGTCCAACGCCGCAAAGCCATCGCGCCACGACGCGAAACCTAGCTGCGCTAGGCCAGCGCCTGGGAGAGCCGAACGTGGAGCGAAAGGAAGAATCTGGACGTTGAGCGGCCAGATTCTTCTTTTCGCGAAGAGAGACTCACCTGGCGTGGACCGACCGACCCGGCGAAGACCAATCGAGACACCACGTTCGACTTTCGCTCACGACTCCTTGAGCAGCTCTCGGGCGATCACGAGCTTCTGGATCTCGCTGGTGCCTTCGTAGATCCGGAAAAGCCGGGCGTCGCGGTAGATCCGCTCGACCGCGACGCCGCGCATGTACCCCATCCCGCCGTGCACCTGGACCGCGCGGTCCGCGACGCGCCCGAGCATTTCGGTGCAGAAGAGCTTTGCCGAGGACGGGCCGAGCTTGCGGTCCTCGCCCGAGTCGTAGGCGTCCGCGGCGGCGAGCACCATCGCGCGGCCCGCGGCCAGCTCGGCGTGGGACTCGGCCAGAAGTGCCTGCACGAGCTGGTATTCGCCGATCGGGCGCCCGCCTTGCCGGGTGGTCCGCGCGTACGACACGGCCTCGGCCAGCGCCCGCTCCGCCATGCCCACGCAGATGGCCGCGATGTGCAGACGCCCACGCGAAAGCGAGGCCATCGCGATCCGGAACCCGTCGTTCTCGACGCCGATCAAAGCGTTGAACGGCACGGCCACGTCGTCGAAAACGACCTCGGAGGTCCAAGCGCCGCCTTGGCCCATCTTCGCGTCGTGCGGGCCGACGGTCACACCGGGCGAGCCGGACGGGACCAGAAGGCACGAAATACCCTTACCGCCCGCCGAATCCGGCTCGGTCCTGGCGAAGACGACGAAGACGTCGGCCAGCGGGGCGTTGGTGATGAAGCGTTTGGTGCCGTTGAGGACGTAACGTTCGCCGTCGGAGATCGCCTTGCTCACCAGGCCGCTCGGATCGGAACCGGCCTCTGCCTCGGTCAGCGCGAACGAGGCGATCGCCTCCCCCGCCGCGAGCCGGGGCAGCCACGAAGCTTTCTGGGCGGGCGTGCCGTAGTTGACGATCGCCTGGCCCGCGATGCCGTTGTTGGTGCCGAACAGCGAACGGAACGCCGGTGTCGTATAGCCCAGCTCGATGGCGAGGCGGACGTCTTCGGCCATCCGCAGGCCGAGACCGCCGAACTCCTCCGGCAACGCCCAGCCGAACAGGCCCAGCCCGGCCGCCTTCTCGCGGACCGAGGCGGGGATTTCGTCCGATTCGTCGATCTCCGTTTCGCGCGGCACGACCTCGCGGCGCACGAACTCCCGCACGGCCGCCAGTACCTGCCCGAAGTCGTCAGCATCCATATCTCGACGTTAGTCTGAAACCGTGGAACTACGGCAAGTGGAGTACTTCGTCGCCGTAGTCGACCACGGCGGGGTGACCAAGGCCGCCGAGGCGCTCTTCCTCGCCCAGCCCTCGCTTTCGCAGGCCGTCCGCCAGCTCGAACGCGAGCTCGGGGCCGAGCTGTTCGACCGCACCGGACGGCATCTCGTGCTGACCGCCGCAGGCCGGTCCTTTCTGGAACCCGCGCGCCGGATCCTCGAGGACGCCGAGCGGGCGCGCGGTGCCGTGAGCGCGGTCAGCGGGCTCACCGGCGGGCGGCTCGACATCGCCGCGCTGGCCGGGTTGACCACCGATCCGCTGCCCGAGCTGGCAGGCCGCTTCCACCGCAAGCATCCGGGCGTGCTGCTCAACATCGTCGACCCCGGCGGGCCTGCCGCGGTCACCGCCTCGGTCCGGCACGGGCAGTGTGATCTGGGATTGACCGAGCTGCCGGTGCACGGGGACTCGCTGCGCACCCTGCCGCTCGGCGACCAGGAGATCGTGCTCGCGCTGCCGCCCGCACTCGCCGAAGGGCTTCCCGATCCGGTGCCGCTCGACGCCGTCGCCGACATCCCGCTGGTGCTGGAGCTGGTCGACGCGACCACGCGCACCCAGCTCGACGACGTGCTCGACGGCACTGCCGGCCGGATCGCCGTCGAATGCGCGCACCGGCAGACGGTGTGGCATCTGGTCGAACACGGTGCGGGCGCGACCTTCCTGCCACGCCGGGTGGCCGAACGCGAGCTACAGAATGTCGTCGTCCGCGCGACGACTCCGCCGGTCAAGCGCACGATCGGGTTGATCTTCCGCGAGGGCCCGCTTTCGCCGGCGGCTGAGGCTTTCCTTTCAGCGGTAACGCCATAGGTAACGCCTATCGGGCTTTTCGCCCGCACGTCTTTGACGGGGAGGCACTTCATCGGCGTTAATGGATCACGTGAGTACCTTTCTCGACGTCGCCGTGACCGACCCGCACCGCACCGCGGTCATCGATCCCGAAGGCCGAGAGGTCACCTTCGGCACGCTCGCCGCGCGGGTCAACCAGCTGACGCACGCGCTGCGCGCGCTCGGCCTGGTGCCGGGCGACGGCATCACCGCCATCGTCCACAATGGAATCCCCTTCTTCGAGCTCGCGCTCGCCGCCTGGCAGAGCGGGCTGTACTTCACCCCGGTCAACTACCGATCGTCGGCCGACGAGATCGGCTACATCGTCGGCAACAGCGGCGCCAAGGTCGTCATCGCGGAAGCCGCCATCGCCGAGACCTGCACGGAACGGCTCGACGAGCTGGGCGTGCCGCCCACCCACCGGTTCGCGATCGGCGGCGCGCCGGGCTGGGAGGACTACGCCGACTTCGGCGCGGACGAGCCCACCAGCGTCCCCGAAGGCCTGACCATGGGCCAGAGCATGCTCTACACCTCGGGCACCACCGGCCGCCCGAAAGGCGTGCGCCGCCCGCTGCCCGGTGGCGAGCCGGTCGTGCCCGCGGTCGCGCTGGCGTCGCTTGAGCTCATGAACGTCCACCCCGGCACCGGCGTCCACCTGGTCACCTGCCCGCTCTATCACGCCGCGCCCGGCGCGTTCTCGACCAACAGCCTGCACCTCGGGCACACGCTCGTCGTGATGGCGAAGTTCGACGCCGAGGCGACGCTGCGGCTGATCGAACAGCACGCCGTGACCGAAACCCACCTGGTCCCGACGATGTTCCACCGCATGCTGCAGCTGCCGGACGAGGTGCGCGGCCGCTACGACACGTCCAGCCTGCGCAGCGTCATGCACGGCGCGGCCCCGTGCCCGCGCGGGGTGAAGGAACGGATGATCGAGTGGTTCGGCCCGGTCGTCTACGAGTACTACGGCGCGTCGGAGGGCATGGTCACCGTCGTCGACTCGAAGGAATGGCTGACCGAGCCAGGCACCGTCGGCAAACCGCTGCCTGGAGTGACGGTCAAGGTCGTCGACGAGCTCGGCGAGCCCGTGCCCACGGGCGAGACAGGCACGCTCTACTACCGCTCCGCGCAGACGAAGTTCAGCTATCACAACGATCCCGAAAAGACCGCCGCCAACCGCGACGGTGAGTTCATCACCGTCGGCGATATCGGTTACGTCGACGCGGCGGGCCGCGTGTTCCTCTGCGACCGCCGCACCGACCTGATCCTGACCGGGGGCGTCAACGTCTACCCGGCGGAAATCGAGGGCAGATTGCTAGAGCATCCAGAAGTCGCCGACGCCGCCGTGATCGGCGAGCCCGATCCCGAGTGGGGCCAGCGCGTGGTCGCCGTCATCCAGCCACGACCGGGTGTGCTGCCCGGCGACGACCTGGCCGAGCGCCTCGCGGCACACTGCCGGGAGAAGCTCGCCGGGTTCAAGACCCCGCGCCGGTTCGAGTTCCGCGACCGGCTTCCGCGCACCGAGTCCGGCAAGATGCTGCGACGATCTTTGCGTACCCCTTCCTAAAGCCGTGGAGCTGCGGCAGGTCGAGTACTTTCTCGCGGCGGTCGACCACGGCGGGATCACCCCGGCCGCGGCGGCGTTGCGGGTCGCGCAACCCTCGGTGTCGCAAGGCATCCGGGCGCTGGAGCGTGAACTCGGCGTGCTGCTGTTCGACCGGATCGGCCGCACGCTGGTGGTGACCTCGGCGGGCACCGCGTTCATCGGGCCCGCCAGGCGCCTGCTCCGCGGGGTCGCGGCCGCGGAGGGCTTCTTCACCGACGCGGGCGGTGTCCCGCGCGGCAGGCTCGACATCCACGCCTGGCCATTCGTCACCGCGCATCCGGTGGCCGAGCTGGTCGGCGGGTTCCGGCAGCGATTTCCCCAGGTTTCCGTGCGTATCAACGAACTCTCCGACGAGCAGGCGGCCGCGTCACTGATCCGCAAAGGACACTGCGAGCTGGTGTTCTGCTACCTGCCGGCGGGCGCGCGCGGCCTGCCCGCCGTCGAACTCGGCACCCACGAGTACTGGCTCGCCTTCCCGCCGGGCACCGAGATACCCGCCGCCGATCCGCTGCCGTTGTCGGAACTGCCCGACATCGGCTGGGTCGGCGTGCCGAAGGGCAGCTCACAGCGCACGCTGGTCGAGCAGGCGTTGCGGACCGCAGGAGCACGCACCCGGATGTCCTCGGTGCTGCAGAACCGCCAGGCCATCCCGGGATTCGTGCTGTCCGGCGTCGGCGCGGGCTGGGTCGAAAGCTCGGTCGCGCGGCGCCTGATCGGCCAGGGCGCGGTGGTCCGCGCGGTCGATCCGCCGATCAGGCGCGCCTACGGCATGATCTACGACCCGGCCCGCCTTTCCCCGGCCGGCAAGGCTTTCGTGGACCTGGTGCTCACACCAGAGCGGTGTCCCTGAGCCCGCTGAGCAGCATCCCGAACCCACGCTCGGCCTCGTCGACCGCGCTCGGGTAGAGCTCCGCCGCGGACTGCCCGCCGAGCACGCGCGTCAGGTTGCAGCAGACCAGCGCGTACTGGACGGCGATGACCTGCGCGGCCGCGAGCTTGGCGGTGAACGCGTCGAGCACCTCGGCGAACGCGCTCGCGAGCGCCGACTCGGTGCGCTTGCCGTGGTCGATCAGGCGCAGCTTCAACGTCGGCGAGCTCATCACCAGATGCTGGAACGCGAGGTACCCGTCCTCGTCGTTGAGCCCGGTCGCCGGTTCCCGCTCCGCCAGGCCACGCAGGAAATGCCGCCGCAGCGCGGCGACCGGCGACTCGCCTGGCTCACGCGCGCGGACCTGGCTGGCCGGCTGCTCGAAGAGGCCCTCGACCCGATACAGGACGAGATCCTCCTTGGTCGCGAAGTAGTTGAAGACCGTCATCTTCGACACCTCCGCCGCGGCGGCGACCTCCGCGACGGAAACATGGTCGAAGCCGCGATCGACGAACAACGCGATCGCGGCTTCGGAGATCGCACGGCGCGTCTGCAGCTTCCTGCGCTCGCGCGAACCCAAAGGCTCGCTCATTTCGCTTACCCTACAGCGCTTTGAGCGGCTCCTCGACGCAGTCCGCCACGAACCTGAGGAACCCGCCCGCCGTGCCGCCGTCGCAGACGCGGTGATCGAACGCCAGCGTCAGCTCGCACACCTTCCGCACGCCCAGCTGCCCGCCGACCACCCACGGCCGGTCGATGATCCGGCCGATGCCGAGTATCGCGGCCTCGGGGTGGTTGATGATGGCCGCCGAGCCGTCGACGCCGAAGACCCCGTAGTTGTTGATGGTGAACGTGCCGCCGGTGAGATCGGCTGGCGTCAGACTCCCTTGCCTGGCCGCGTTCGTGCGCTCGGCGATCGCCTCGGACAATTCGGGCGTCGCCAGGCGCTGCGCGTCACGCACGACCGGGACGACCAGCCCGCGGTCGGTCTGCGCGGCGAACCCGAGGTGCACGTCGTCGAGCACGACGATCTCGTCACCGTCGACGCGCGAGTTCAGCTCGGGGAACTTGCGCAGGCCGAGCACGGCGAACCGGGCGATCAGCGCGAGCAGGCTGACCGGCTTGAGGGCGGCGCGCGCCTCCATCAGGCGCGTCGCGTCGACGTCCACCCAGACGGTCGCTTCGGGGATCTCGCGGCGTGACTGCGAGAGCTTGTCGGCGACGGTCTTCCGGATGCCCTTCAACGGAATCCGGCGCTCACCGGTCTTCACGACCACCGGCTTCGCGGTGGCCTTCTCGACATCGACACGGCGCACGATGCCGTGCGGCCCGCTGCCGTCGATCAGGGTCAGGTCGAGCCCGCGCTCCTTGGCGAGCTGCCGCACGAGCGGCGAGATCACACCGGGTTTCGGCGCGCGTGCGGTGACCGGCGCGGCGCTCACGCGGGCTCGCCGGTTGCGGCGTTTCGTCGCCGATGTCCCGTATCCGATCAGGACATTGCCGCTGTCCTCTTCGGACTTGGCGGCATCGCTCACCGAGATCAGCGGCGTGCCGACGGCCAGCGACTGGCCTGGCTGGCCGTGCAGCGTGCTGATCACGCCCGCGAACGGCGACGGCACCTCGACCGAGGCCTTGGCCGTCTCGACCTCGACCACCGGCTGATCGACGGTGATGGTGTCGCCGACGTTGACCAGCCAGTTCACGATCAGCGCCTCGGTCAGGCCCTCGCCGAGGTCGGGCAGCAGGAAATCAGGCACCGTGCACCTCGTCGTCCCATTGCAGCCTGGCCATCGTGTCGAGGATCCGGTCGACACTCGGCAGGTGGTGTTCTTCCAGTTTCGGTGCGGGGTAAGGGATGTCGAGCCCGGTGACGCGCAGGATCGGCGCGTGCAGGTGGTGGAAGCACCGCTCGGTCAGCCGCGCGGCGACCTCGGCGCCGTAGCCGCAGAAGCCGGAGGCCTCGTGCACCACGACCGCGCGCCCGGTCTTGCGCACCGACGCCGCGACCGTCTCGTCGTCGAACGGCGAGAGGCTGCGCAGGTCGACGACCTCGACGTCCCAGCCCTCTTCGAGCGCCGCTTCGGCGGTCTCCATGGCGGTCGTGACCATCGGCCCGTACGCGATGAGCGTGACGTCCTTGCCCGTGCGGCGGACGACCGCGCGGTCCATCGGCGTGCCGGTGCGGTCGAGCGTGACCTCACCCTTGGCCCAGTACCGGCGCTTGGGCTCCAGGAAGATCACCGGGTCAGGGCTGTCGATCGCGTCGCGCAGCAGGTGGTACGCGTCGTCGGGCGTGCCGGGCGTGACAACACGCAGACCGGCGGTGTGCGTGTAGTAGGCCTCGGACGAGTCGCAGTGGTGCTCGACGCCGCCGATCCCGCCGCCATAAGGGATCCTGATGACGACCGGCAGTTCGACCTTGCCCTGCGTGCGGTTGCGCATCTTGGCCAGGTGACTGGTGATCTGCTCGAACGCGGGGTACGCGAAGGCGTCGAACTGCATCTCGACGACCGGGCGCAGTCCGTTCATCGCCATCCCGATCGCGGTGCCGACGATGCCGGCTTCGGCGAGCGGGGTGTCGAACACGCGACGCTCGCCGAAGCGCTCACTGAGCCCGTCGGTGACCCGGAAGACGCCGCCCAGCGGGCCGACGTCCTCGCCGAAGACGAGCACGCGGTCGTCGGCCTCCAGCGCGTCGGCGAGTGCGGCGTTGAGCGCGCCCGCCATGGAAAGCTGCTGGACTTTTTCGATCGTGGTCACGCTTCTTCCCCTGACAGCTCGGCTTCCAGCATCGCCGCCTGCTCGCGCAACGCGGCCGTGCGCTCGGCGTAGACATGGTCGAACAACGCCTGCGGCCGGACGACAGTGCTCACTACGTCGGCGTTCATTCCTTTTCGGACGGACGCGGCGAAGTCCTCCGCCTCGGCCGCGACGGCCTCGCGCCGCGCGTCGTCGAGCAGCCCGCGGCCGATGAGGTACGCCTCCAGCCGGTCGAGCGGGTCACGCCCGAGCCAGGCGGCGACCTCGGCCGAGTCGCGGTAGCGCGAGGCGTCGTCGGCGTTGGTGTGCGCCTCGATCCGGTAGGTGACGGCCTCGATCAGCGTCGGCCCGCCGCCGGCGCGCGCGGTCTCGACGGCCTGGCGCACGGCCGAGTAGACGGCCGCGGGGTCGTTGCCGTCGATGAGCAGCGACGGGATGCCGTAGCCGATCCCCTTGTGCGCCAGCGAAGGCGCGGCGTTCTGCTTGCTCATCGGGACGCTGATGGCGTACCCGTTGTTCTGCACCAGGAACACGGTCGGCGTCTGCCACACCCCGGCGAAGTTGAGCGCCTCGTGGGTGTCGCCCTCGCTGGTCGCGCCGTCGCCGAGCAGCACGAGCGCGACGCTGTCCTCACCCTTGTAGCGCGCGGCGTGCGCGACGCCGACGGCGTGCAGCGTGTTCGTGGCGAGCGGGGTGCACTGCGGGGCCACGCGGTGCTCGTACGGGTCGTAGCCGAGGTGCCAGCCGCCCTGCAGCAGCGTCAGCGTCTGCACGGGGTCGACGCCGCGGGTCACCAGCGCGACCGAGTCGCGGTAGGTCGGGAACAGCCAGTCCTGCGCGTCCAGCGCGACGACGGCGCCGACCTCGCACGCCTCCTGCCCGCGCGAAGACGGGTACACGGCGAGACGGCCCTGCTTGGTCAGCGCGGTGGCCTGGGTGTCGAAGCGGCGGCCGACGACCATCCGGCGGTGCAGGTCGAGCAGCACCTCGTCGCTCGGCATGGTCAGCTCGGAGCCGTCGATCAGGCGGCCATCGGCGTCCAGCAGTCCGATCGGGGTTTCGGACGGCAGGAGATGCCGCAGGGGCAGGCTGGTGAGCGTCAAGGCGACCTCCTGAGTCGGGTGTCGCTGATGGTGACGGTTTTGGAGCCGTTTTTCTAGACATGTTGATCTGATCTGGACGCCTGTTCTTCCAGAGCGGCTATCATCGGCCAAATGACCAGTTCCGAGGGCGAAACACCGAGTCCGCCTGGACAGCTGGACGACACCGACCAGGCGATCGTCACCCAGCTCCGCGCGGACGGCCGCATGTCCATGCGTGCCTTGGCCGAGCGCCTCCATATTTCGCGGGCGAGCGCCTACTCGCGGGTGGAGCGTCTGCACCGCGACGGCGTGATCACCGGCTACAGCGCGGTCATCGATCCTGAGCGCTGCGGCTACGGCATCTCGGCGTACGTGTACCTCAAGGTCAGCCAGCACTCCTGGAAGTCGGTCAAGCAGCGCGTGCTCGAGATCCCCGAGGTCTGGCACGGCGCGCTGGTCTCCGGCGAGTACGACCTGGTGCTGCTCGTCCGCGCCCGCGACGCCCAGAGCCTGCGCAACCTCGTCCTCACCAAGCTTCAGACGGTCCCCGACGTGGTGTCCAGCCACACGGTCCTGATCCTCGACGAACTCGCCCCCGACCGAGCCCAGCAATAGCGTCCGATGTGCCAAGATCCCGGCATGCTCACCGCAGTGGACATCCGCAGGCTCATCTCGATGCCCGACGCGATCGCCGCCGTGCGGGCGGCGTTCGTCGACTTGGCGGCAGGCGAGTTCACCCAGCCGACCCGACTGTCGTTCGGCGGCGGCCGCGCACTGGTGATGTCGGCCTACCACGCCGGTTCCGGCGCCGCGGTGGTCAAAACACTGAGCGTCGAACTCGACCGTTCACCCGCGATCCTGGGCACACTGGTCTGGAGTTCCGCCACCGGGCAACTGGTCGCCGACGCGATCGAGGTGACCACCATGCGCACGGGTGCGGTTTCCGGTGTCGCCACAGACCTTCTGGCCGCACCGGACGCCACACGACTGGCCGTACTGGGCGCCGGAGCGCAAGCCGCCGATCAGGTGCGCGCGGTCGCGGCCGTCCGGCCGTTGGCTTCGGTGACCGTGTACTCGCGGACGTCTTCGCGGGCTTCGGCCCTGATTTCCGCTCTGCGGAAGGAGTTCCCCGCCATCGAGTTCACGCTGAGCGGGACGGCCGACGAGGCGGTGTCCTCGGCAGATGTGGTCTGTTGCGCGACTTCCGCTTCGCAGCCGGTGTTCGACGCGTCGGCATTGCCGGAGAACGTGCACGTCAACGCGATCGGGTCTTATCTGCCCTCGATGCGCGAGCTGCCCGAGTCCTTGCTGGCCTCCGCTCGCGTGGTGGTCGTCGACGAGGCCGAGGCGTGCTTGGAGGAGGCCGGGGAGATCATTCACGCGGTGTCGACCGGGTCGCTCAAGCGGGATTCGTTGGTGGAACTGGGTTCCGCGCTGGCCGAGCCGCCTGGGGTGGGCGGGCGGACGGTGTTCAAGAGCGTGGGGGTCGCCGCCCAGGACTGGGCCTTGGCCCGCTTGCTCGCCCAGGGGTCGTGAGTGTTTTCGCCGGTTAGAACCCAATGCCACGTAGCTTAAGTTGATCAGGCTGCGCGGGTGAGTCCGCGTAGTCTGATCGTGGGTGGGCCGGGGTGGTGGGTGCT
>NZ_JBHWEB010000185.1:0-13197 GCF_042734395.1 Amycolatopsis sp. NPDC059657
CGCGCTCACGCACCTCACGCGGGTGCCTCGAAGACCGGGCCATAACTCCATCCTCACTCACACGATGGAGCCTCCATCAAACCCGGGGCGGTTCATGTAGCCGTTGATCCGGCTCTGGATGTAGCCGTTGGACGGCAGCGGTTCGTCCGCGAACGCCGGCGCGGCCCACGCGGGCACGCCGACCAGTGAGCCTGCGATCAGCAGCACCGGGATGAACGTTCTGAGCCGATGGAAAACACCGCGTGACGGTGTCCGGTCGTGCATGAACCCCTCGATTCCTGACCCTGGGAAAGATCGATGTTGCCAGTCGACCGGATACGCGTGATACAGGCGAACGAATCACGGAACGGTGTGCGCGAACGGACGGCAGGCGTGCCCAGACGGACGACACGCGTACCTGGACCGGCGACACCCCCAGCTCGCGGGGCAACGGGGTGCGCGCGTGGTTGGTTAGCCACGTTCTGGCTGGTCAGGGCGGTGGCGGGTGTCGGATTCGGGAGGGTTTCAAGCATGCTTGAAACCCTTCCTCTTCGGCGGGGGAGCTGCTTAGGCTGCACGCGTTTTCACGCATTGGAACTGGGGAACCGCCATGGACAAAAGGTCTATTCAGCGTGCGCGGAAAACGGTCGTGCTCGCGACCGTCGCCGCTCTCACCGGCTCGCTACTGACGCTCGTGCCGGGAAGCGGGCCGGTCACGCCCGTGCGTCCGGCACCGATCACCGAGGCGCCGGACTCGGCGGCCGCGATGGCCGCGGCCTGGCGGCAGGGCTCGCGCGTGGAGGTCGCCGACCAGCGGACGCCGACCCGCGCGGTCTACGCGAACCCGGGTGGCACGCTGACCGCGGAGCTCTCGCCCGCGCCGGTCCGGGTGCGGCAACCCCATGGCTGGGCGAAGATCGACACCGAGCTCGGCAAGCGGGCCGACGGCTCGATCAAGCCCAAGGCCGCCGACGGTGACTTGGCGCTCTCCCCCGGCGGGAACGCGCCGCTGGCCACGCTGCGGCGCGACGGCAAGACGCTGACGCTGCGCTGGCCGACCGAACTCCCCGCGCCCGTGCTGGACGGTAACGCGGCGACCTATCCCGAGGTGCTGCCCGGCGCCGACCTGGTGATGTACGCCGACCGGGACGGCTTCCGGCAGCATCTGGTGCTCAAGAACGCCGAAGCGGCGAAGAACCCCGCGCTCAAGTCGATCCGGCTCGGCATGCGCGCGGACGGCCTGAAGGTGACCGTCGACTCCGGCGGCGCCATCCACGCCGCCGACGAGACGGGCGCCGAGCTGTTCGCCGCGCCGCCGTCGACCATGTGGGACGCCGCAGGCAGGACCACGGCCGTCGGGGTGTCCATTGTGGACGACGCGCTAGTGCTGACGCCGGACCAGAAGTTCCTGGCCGACCCTGCGCTGAAGTTCCCGGTCACGGTCGACCCGACGTTGCACACGTTCTACAAGACCGCCTGGGCGACCGTGCTTTCCGGCTACTCCGGGACCTCGTACTGGAACAGCAGCGGCGACGGCACCTACGCGCAGGTCGGGCAGTGCCCGCGTGACCTGCCGCCGAGCGGCAGCTGGTGCAACGGCATCGGCGAGGCCTGGTCGTACTTCCAGTACGACACCGGTTTCCTGTGGGACAAGACCTTGATCGGCGCGACGCTCGACACGACCGTCGTGTCCAGCCCGGCCTGCGCCGACCGGATCATCGACCTGTACCACGTCGGCCCCGAGATCTGGAACGGCATGACGTGGAACAGCAAGCTCAACGGCGGCCGCGTCGCCTCCCGCTGGATGCCCTCGGTGCAGGGCGGCTGCACCGGCTGGAAGAACGCGGGCATCGACGTCCCGCTCGGCGAGGTCGAGCAGGGCTCCCCCACCGCGTTCTTCCTCAAGGCCCAGGACTCGAACGACCAGTACGCCTGGCGTAAGTACGACCCCGGCCAGATGACCTTCCGGGTCACCTACAACCGCACGCCGTACGTCCCGGCCAACCTCGCGACCGACCAGCCGCTGCCCGCGCCCTGCCGCTGGTGTGAAGGCAAGCCGTACATCGGCGCCGACTCCGTCCGCCTGATGGCGACGCTGAGCGACCCCGACGGTGACATGGTCCGCGCCCAGTGGCGGATTTCGCACAACGGCACGGAGGTCGCCTCCTGGGACGAGCCGGGCATGCAGGCCTCCGGCGCGGTGCACAGCACCGTCGTCGACACCTCCGGACTCGACGGGAAGACCGTCGGCTGGTGGCTTCACTCGTCCGACGGCGTGACCTCCAGTGGTCTCGCGGCCGGGCAGTCGTTCGCCGTCGACCGGACCCCGGTCACCCAGCAGCCGACCGTGGCGGGCGAACTGTACACAGAGGATGGACGATGGCACGGCGGCTCCGAGGTGGCCGACACGTTCACCTTCGGCTCCAACGGGGTCGGCGACATCGACCACTATCTCTACGGCTGGCAGGATCCACCGTCCACCAGGGTCGACGCGACCTCGCTGGGCGGCCCCGCGACGGTCACACTGACGCCGCCGGGTGACGGCCCGCGCACCCTCTACGTGCGCAGCGTCGACCGGGCCAACCACGAAAGCGAATCCCGGCCGTACCGCTTCTACGTCCGCGCGGGCAGCGGCCCGCTCGCCCAGTGGTCCTTCGAAGGCAACGCGCAGGACTCCGCCTTCCTCGGCGACCGCCACGGCACGCTGGGCAACGGCGCGGGCTACACCGCGCAGGGCGCGACCGGCTCGGCCGTCCAGCTCGACGGGGTCGACGACTACGTCAGCGCGCCGAACGCGGTCCGCAACAGCGCGCCCTTCACCGTCTCGGCCTGGGTCAACCTGACCCGGAACAACGGCGCCAGGGCGGCGGTCAGCCAGGATGGCGCGCTCTACCCCGGGTACGTGCTCTGGTATCGCGCCGAGCAGGACGGCAGCAACCCACGGTGGGTGTTCGGCCTGCCCAACTCGACGACCGAGTACCGCGGTGCCACGTTCGCGTCCTCCCCCGCCGGCATGCCCCAGCTGAACACCTGGACGCACCTGGCCGGGGTGTACGACCCGGCCGCGCAGCAGATCCGCTTGTACGTCAACGGAAAGCTGGCGGCCACCGAGCCGCAGACCACGCGACCGGACTTCGCGAACGGACCGGTGCGGATCGGTCGCACGATGTGGCCGGGCACCCCAGCCGTCGACCACTGGCCCGGCGCGGTCGACGAGGTCCAGATCCACGACCGCGCGCTCAGCGCGGCCGAGATCGCGGCGTCGGTCAGCGCCGCCGACGTGCAGCTCGCGCATTTCAAGTTCGACGAGACCAGTGGCACCACCGCGCACAACGCCGTGGCCAGCGGCGCCGACGCGGTGCTGCAGAACGGCGCGGCGTTCACCCAGGACGGCGCCGTGGCGGGCGGGCTGCGCCTCGACGGTGTCGACGACACGGCGACCACCACCGGGCCGCTGACCCGCACCGACCAGAGCTTTTCCGTTGCCGCGCAGGTGAAACTCGATCGCGCCGACAACGGCACCTACACCGTGCTCAGCCAGGACGGCGAGAAGATCTGCGCGTTCTGCCTGCAGTACCAGAGCAACCACTGGGTGTTCGTGTTCCCCCAGTCCGATGAGGACACTCCGGTCGGCTACAACTGGGTCGGCACCTCGACCCAGCCGCCCGCCGGCGTCTGGACCCATCTCGCCGGCACCTACGACGCCACGACCGGCAAGATCCGGCTCTACGTCGACGGCGAGCTGATCGGCGAAAGCACCCGCGTGAGCCCTTGGCACGCCAAGCGTGCCTTCCGGATCGGGAGCGCGACGATCCGAGCCCAGGTCGAGCAACGGCTGCCGGGCACGGTGGACGAGGTCCGCGTGTACAGCAGGGCGATCTCACAGGACGAGGTGCGCGGCCTGGTCAGCAGGGACAACGTCACGGCGGGCACCTGGAAGCTCGACGGCAACGCCGACGACGCCAACAAGAAGGCCGACGGGACCTCGAAGCTGCCCGGTGCGCTCATCGGCAACCCGGACTGGGCCGCCGGGCAGGTCAGCCTGCCGGACCCGGGTGATCTGGCAGTGCGCCTCAACGGCTCGAACCAGAACATCAGCACGCCGAACGCGGTCGACACCGGCAAGAGTTTCTCGGTGACCGCGTGGGCGCGGCTGGACGACACCGGCCCGCAGGCGACCGTGCTGTCCCAGGACGGGAACACGGCCAGCGGGTTCATGCTGCGGGCGATCTCGGGCAAGTGGACGTTCGTGGCGATGGGTTCCGACGCCAACGTCGCGGGTGACCAGGCGACCGGGCCGTCGGCCCAGCGCGGGATCTGGACCCATCTCGCCGGGGTCTACAGCAAGGACAGGCAGCAGATCGAGCTGTACGTCAACGGCGTGCTCGCCGCGTCCGCACCGCATAGCGGCGGTTTCAACGCCACCGGCGGCTTCCAGATCGGCCGGGGCAAGTGGAACGGCGGCGACGTCGACTTCTTCCCCGGCGCGATCGACGACGTCTCGGTGTACAGCCGGACCCTGCTCGGCGGCGAGATCAAGAACCTCGCCGGGCGGGATGTGAGCCTCGGCCACAACTGGACGCTCGACGAGGGCAGCGGCACCGCGGGCGGTGACTCCGCCGGCACCAAGCAGGCGACGCTCACCGGCGGCGCCGGGTTCACCGCGGGCCGGGTCGGCAACGCCATCCGGCTCGACGGCACCGACGACGCCGCGGCCACCGCGGGCGTCGACGTGCGGACCGACTCCAGCTTCACCGTGTCGAGCTGGGTCCGGCTGGACGGCAACGACTGCGACATCGACACCACGCCACGCTGCATGCTGAGCGCGGTCTCGCTCGACGGCGGCGGGTCGAGGCCGTCGAGCAAGTTCCGGCTCGGGCATGTCACCGACGACGCCGGGCACATGGGCAACTGGGTGTTCGAGATGCCGGAGGAGGACGGCACGGTCACCAAGGCCGCGCTCGAGGTCATCCCCGGCGAGCTGAACGCCTGGGTGCACCTGGTCGGTGTCTACGACGTCTCGGCGAAGGCGATCTTCCTGTACGTCAACGGGACCAGGAAGGACGACGGCACGCTGCTCAACCCCTGGCAGGCGACCGGCGGGCTGCAGATCGGGCGCGGCCGTGACGGCGGCGCGTACGCCGGGTACTGGAAGGGCGCCGTCGACGACGTCCGGATGTACAGCGGCGCGCTGACCGCGGACCGGGTTTCCGCGCTGTACCGCGGTTATCCGGCGCCCGGCGGCGCCGCGCTGCCGGTGGCCGACGCGGGCAGGTGGAAGTTCGACGAGAACACCGGCACCACGGTGGCCGACGCGTCCGGCCGCGGCCGGACCGCGACCATGGCGGGCGGCGCGGGCTGGCACACCGGCCGCGACGCCTACACCGGCTGGTTCAACGGCACCTCGGCCTACGCCGAGACCGCGGGCCCCGTGGTGAACACCGGCGGGAGCTTCTCGGTGGCCGCGTGGGCGTACCTCACCGACGGCTCGCGCTACGTGACCGTGTTCGGGCAGGACGGCAACCAGATCAGCCCGTTCTACGTCCAGTACGACCCGACCGTGAAGAAGTGGGGCGCTGTCGTCCCGAAGACGGACCAGACGAACTTCTCGCCGCATTACGTGCTCTCGTCCGAGACCGCGGAGGTCGGCGTCTGGACCCATCTGACGGTGGTCTATGACGCTCAGCTGGGTCAACTTCGCTTGTACGTCAACGGTTCGCTGTCCGGCGTGCAGACCGGAGTCTCGGTGCTGCCCGCCGACGGCAAGTTCTCCATCGGCCGCTGCCGGTGGGGCACCGGGAACGCGTGCTACTTCCCCGGCGGCATCGAGGAGGTGCGCGCGTACGGCAAGGCGCTCAGTGACGGCGAGGTCCGCAAGGTCCACGACGACATCCCGCCCGCGTCGCACGGCAACTGGCGCTTCGACGACGGCACGGTCAAGGACTCGTCGTGGCTCAAGAACCCGACCACGGTGACCGGGACCGCGACGTTCACCGCCGGGGTGCAGAACAAGGCACTGCAGCTGGACGGTGCGTCCTCGCTGACCGGGGACTACCTCGGCGTGACCATGCGCGACAGCTTCACCGTCTCGGCGTGGGCGAAGCTCTCGCGCGGCGACAAGGTGGCGACCGTGCTCGGCCAGGACGGCGACCGGAACAGCGGGTTCGTGCTGCAGTACAGGCCGGAGGTCGGCCGGTGGATCTTCGGCGCGGCCGCGCAGGACGCGGACCAGCCGGACACCACGCCACTGCGCTACGCGAACTCGTTGCACGCACCGGCGTTGAACACCTGGACGCACCTGACCGGGGTCTACGACTACCCGGCGCGGCAGCTGCGGCTCTACGTCAACGGTGAGCTCGTCGGCACGAAGGACAACATGCTGCTGTGGTCGGCATGGGGTGGCTTCACCATCGGGCGCGGCAAGGCGAACGGAGCACCCACCGGGTTGTTCACCGGTGCGATCGACGACGTCACCGCCGACTTCGGCGCGGTCCCCGACGATGAGATCCGGCTGCGGGCCGGCTGGCCCGCTCCGGCAGGCGGGCAGCTCGGCCGGTTCATCGCCGCGGGCGATCACCGCACGGTCAACTCGACCGACGGCACCCGGCAGCAGTTCGGCCAGGTGCCCGCCGGGTACCACTTCGAGGCGCCGCTCGGCACCATGCTCAGCGCGGAAGCGCCGGGTACCAGGCGCCTGTACACCTGCCTGATCAACAACACCGACTCGTTCACCTCGATGGACCCGGCGTGTGAGGGCTTCACCAAGCTCGCCGACCTGGGCTGGGCGTACACCGAACAGCCCGCCGGGGTGGCGACCGTGCCGCTCTACCGCTGCGTCTCCGGCACGGAACGGTTCGACTCGAATTCGACCACCTGTGAAGGGAAAACGGTCGACGGGCTGCTCGGCTACACGCTCGCGTACGCGCCGCTGACCCGGTACTACCACCCGAGGATCGCCGAGCACGCGGTCACCGCGGCCGGCGTCCCGCCCGGCTATCGCCATGAAGGCACCTTCGGCTCGATAGCCATGACCAACGAGCCAGGCACCCAGGCACTCATGTCCTGTGTGGACGGTTCGGACCGGTTCCTGTCGACCGATCCCGCGTGCGGCGGCAAGACCGTCGAGGTGCCGATCGGCTACCTCTGGACGGAGGCACCCGCCGGGCGGGCGAGCACGCAGCTGTTCCAGTGCTCGCTGAACTCCGGTCCCTCGGCGGGCGAGCTGTTCGTGTCGTGGGAATCGAACTGTGAAGGCCAGACCGTGCGTGGCCCGCTGGGCTACATCATCAAGGAGGTGCCGTCAGCATGACCAGCCGAAGCAGCAGAATGAGCGCACGGCGCGGAACGGCACTCGTGCTGGCGAAGACGCTGGCGGTGTCCGTGGTGCTGGCCATCTCGGCGCCGATGGCGGCCGCGGCGGGCGGACCGTCCGTCCCGCTGCCGGACGTCGCTTCGACCCCGGTGTCGAAGCAGACGCGCACGGCGCCCGCCGTCGACCAGGCCTCGGCGAACGCGCTGACCGGTGACCAGCCCGCGCGTGCGGCCTTGGAAGGCGGCGGCACGGCGACCGCGACTTCGCTGTCTCCGTCGGCCTCCTGGTCGGTCGCACCGCACACCGGGGACTTCACCTGGTCGTATCCGCTGCGGGTGCCGCCGGCGCCGGGCGGTCTCGAGCCCGGCCTCGCGCTGTCCTACCGATCGTCCGCTGTGGACGGTCGCACGACGGTGACGAACAACCAGTCGTCCTGGGTCGGCGACGGCTGGTCGCTGTCCTCCGGCTTCGTCGAGCGGACCTACGGCGGCTGCGCCGCGGACACCGACGGCGGGACGACGCCGCCGCAGACCGGCGACCTGTGCTGGAAGAGCGACAACGCGACCGCCTCCTACGGCGGTGGCGGCGGCATGCTCATCCGCGACGACGTCACCGGGCAATGGCGTTCGCGCGCCGACGACGGTTCGCGGATCGAGCGGCTCAACGGCGCGGGTAACGGCGACAACGACGGTGAGCACTGGCGTATCACCACAGTGGACGGAACGCAGTACTTCTTCGGCTCACAGGCCGATTCCGCGTCGACGTGGACGGTTCCGGTGTTCGGCGACGACGCCAACGAACCGTGCCACGGGGCGACGTTCGACACGTCCCACTGCGTGCAGGCCTATCGCTGGCTCCTCGACAAGGTCATCGACCGCAACGGCAACATCGTGCGGTACTTCTACAAGACCGAGACCAACTCGTACGGCATGAACCTCAAGGACGCCGCGGTGTCCTATGTGCGCGGCGGCTACCTGGACCACATCGACTACGGCCTGCGCGACAACGTGACGCAGCCGAGCGGGCGGGTCGTGTTCGCGACGGCCGACCGCTGTGTCGCCGGGAGCACCTGCACCCCGGACAAGCCGGACAACTGGCCGGACACCTTCTGGGAAGGCAAATGCGATACCGCGACCTGCAAGGACCACTACGCGCCGACATTCTGGTCGACCAAGAAGCTGGCCTCGGTCACCACGCAGGTCTGGCGCGGCACCGGCTTCACCGACGTGGACCGCTGGGACCTCGACCAGCAGTTCCCCGATCCCGGTGACGGCGAGAAGGCCTCGCTGTGGCTCAAGGGGATCAAGCACACCGGCCTGGTCGGCGGCTCGGCGGACATGCCTTCGGTGACCTTCGAGGGCACCGCGATGTTCAACCGCGTGGAGCTGCCCGAAGACGGCGTCTCACCGCTGAGCCGTTACCGCGTGACGGGCGTGATCTCGGAGACCGGCGGGGTCACCTCGGTGGAGTACGCCTCGGAATGCAAGGCGGGCGGGCCGATGCCCGCCAACCCCGAGACCAACACGCTGCGGTGTTTCCCGGTGCGCTGGGCCAAGAAGAACCACGCCGAACGCACGGATTACTTCCACAAGTACGTGGTCGCCAGGGTGACGCAGTCCGACCGCCTGAAGGTCGACTCGATCCCGCAGTCCACCTTCTCCGAGCAGGTCACCGCGTACGAGTACCTCGACGGCGCCGCCTGGCACTACGACACGTCGGAGTTCACGAAGGACGACCAGCGGACCTGGAACGACTTCCGCGGCTTCGGGCGCGTCCGCATCCGCGCGGGCACTCCCAACGACCCGGCCGGCCCGGTCACCATGTCCGAGCAGCGCTTCTACCGCGGCATGGACGGCGACAAACTGCCGAACGGGACCCGCCCCGCGAGCGTGACCGACACCGAAGGCGGCACCCGCGCCGACTCGGAGTGGCTGGCGGGCTTCGGTTTCGAGACCTCGACCTTCGAACGCGAAGGCCCGTCGAACCAGGCCGACCCGCCACGGGTGAGCAAGACGATCAGCGATCCCGTCGTCCAAGGCCCGACCGCGACGCGGGGCGCCTACAAGGCGTACCTCGTCAAGGCCGGCGTGCAACGCGGCTTCACCGCGCTCGCGGCGGGCGGCTGGCGCACGACCCGCGCCGAGACCACCTACGACGACCGGGGCCTGCCCACCCAGGTCAACGACCTCGGCGACCTGGCCACGGCCGACGACGACCGGTGCACGCGCACCGAGTACGCCCGCAACACCGACGCCTGGCTGCTGCGGCTGCCGGGTCACATCGAAACCGTCTCCGTGCACTGTGGACAGACACCGGTCTTCCCCCGTGACGCGCTGTCCGACAGCCGCAACACCTACGACGGCGGCGGAAACCTGAAGAAGAACGAGATCGCCAAGGACCGCCCCGCGTCCGGGCCGGTCTACTTCACGGCGGGCACCACCGACTACGACGTGCACGGACGGGCCACGACGGCGACCGACGCGCTCGGCAACGTCACCAAGACCGCGTACACACCTGCGGCCGGCGGCCCGCTGACCCAGACCGTGTCCACCAGCCCGCCCACTCAGGCGGTGCCCGCAGGCCTGGTCACGACCACGACGCTGGAACCAGCGTGGGGTGCGGCCGTACTGGTCACCGACCCCAACAGCCGCAAGACCGAGACCGTCTACGACCCGCTCGGCCGCACCTCCAAGGTCTGGCTGCCGGACTGGACCAGGGCCGCGCATCCGAACAACCCCAGCGTCCGCCACGCCTACCTGGTGCGCAACGACGGCCCGGCGGCGATCACGTCGACCAAGGTAGGCCCGAAGGGCAACGAGATCTCCGGTGTGGCCCTCTATGACGGCCTGCTGCGCATGCGGCAGGTACAGGCGCCGGCGGTGGGCGGCGGCCGGTTGCTCGCCGATATCCGCTACGACTCGCAGGGCCGTGACTGGAAGGCCACCCAGCCTTACTTCAACGACGCGGCGGTGGACACCGAACTCTGGGTGGCTGGCGACGAGAAGATCCCCGGTCACACCCGCAACCACTACGACGGCGCGGGGCGGCAGGACGCGTCGATCTACTTCTCCGGCGCGTTCGAGAAGTGGCGCACGAGCACGGCGTACGGCGGTGACCGGGTGCACGTGACCCCGCCGCCCGGCGCGGCGGCGACCACCACGATCACCGACGCCCATGGCCGCACGACCGAGCGGCGCCAGTACCAGTCGGGCACCCCCGACGGCGCCTTCGACGCGACCAAGTACACCTACACCAAGGCGGGACAGCCGGAAACCGTCACCGACGCCGCAGGCGCGGTGTGGCGCAGCGGGTACGACCTGCTCGGGCACAAGACCACGAGCGAGGACCCGGACACCGGCACCTCGACGATGACCTACGACGACGCCGGCAGGCTCGGCACGGTCAAGGACGCGCGTGGGGTCACGCTCGGCTTCGCCTACGACGCGCTCGGAAGGATGACCACCAAGTCGGCGGGTGCCACGAAGCTCGCCGAGTGGACCTACGACACGGTCGCCAAGGGCAAGGGCCAGCCCGCGAGTTCGACCCGCTGGGCCGGCGGAAAGCCTTACGTCAACAAGATACTGAGCTACGACGCGGCATACCGGCCGACGGGCACGTCGATCGTCGTGCCGTCGAACGAAGGGCTCCTCGCCGGCACGTACAACAGCTACGCCGGTTACAACCCGGACGGCAGCCTGTCGAGCTCGTCGTTCGCGGCGGCAGGTGAACTGCCCGCCGAGACGGTCAACTACGTCTACGACGACGCGGGCCAGCTCAAGAGCGGTTCGGGCGGCTACGACGGGGCCACCACGGCGCTCGTCTCGAACACCGACTACACGCGCTACGGCGAACTCGCCAGGCTCCAGCTCGGCGAGGGCACCAAGCGGGCGTGGCTCTCCCAGTACTACGAAGGGGACACCCGGCGACTCCAGCGATCCATTGTGGACGCCGAGGTGCCGACGCCGATGCAGTCGGACGTGCGCTTCACCTACGACAAGGTCGGCCTGATCACGTCGATCGCCGAAGGGACCACCGGCGACGTCCAGTGCTTCGGCGCCGACAAGCTGCTCAGGGTCACCGAGGCCTGGACGGCGACGCCGAGCACCTGGTCGGAGACGGACGGCTGCCGCGAAGCGCCCGGCACGGCCGGTCCGGCGCCGTACTGGCACTCCTACACCTACGACCAGTCCGGCAACCGTAAGACCGAGACGCGGCACGCGGCCGCCGGCGACACCATCCGCACCTACGCCACGCAGGTGCCGGGGCGCCCGCACGCGCTCAGTTCGGTCAGCGCCCAGGGACCTGGCGTCAACACCCAGGACACCTACGACTACGACGCGTCCGGGAACCTCAAGACCAAGACCGTCGGCGGGGTGCCCGAGCAGTTCACCTGGGACGAGGAGGGCAGGCTGGCTTCCGTCGCGAAGGCGGGCACGGCGACTTCGTTCCTCTTCGACGGCGAGGACGACCGGCTGATCCGCCGCGCGCCCGACGCGACGACGCTCTACCTGGGCGGCCAGGAGCTGCGGCTCCCCTCGTCGGGCGGCAATCCGACCGTCACCCGGTACTACGGGTTCGGCGGAACGACGGTCGCGATGCGTCAAGGCAGGGGCGCGCTGACCTGGCTGGCAGGCGATCACCAGGGCACCCCGCAGGTCGCCATCGACTCGGGCTCGCTGCAGGTCACCCGCCGCGACCAGCTGCCATTCGGCGGTGCACGCGGCGCGGCGACGGCGTTCCCGGGTGACCGGGGCTTCGTTGGCGGGGTGCGAGACGCCAGCACCGGGCTCACGCATCTCGGAGCCCGTGAGTACGACTCGGACACGGGCCGGTTCATCTCCGTCGACCCGGTCATGAACCCGGGCGACGCACAGCAGCTGAACGGGTACACCTACAGCAACAACAACCCGATCTCCTTCAGCGACCCGTCCGGGTTGTTCTGCGACAGCTGTGATTTCTACAGTCACCGCGACGAGACGCCGTCCGCGTTCAACGAGAACCGCCCCGGCGACTTCCCGCAGCACACACCGGTGGTGATCCAGCGGCAGCAGCCGTCTTCGGCGGCCCCTGCCAGGCAGAAGGTCCCGGTCACCACGGTCTCCCGCCGCGACCAGATGGAGACGGGCATCGGCCCCAACTTCGAGACCTGGGTGATCCAGGACCTGTGCGCGGGCGACCCTGGCTCGACCATCAAGGGCACAGGCCCGGCGGCTACCGCGTGTATGCAGGCCTATGGCGAGTTCCAGCGCGCCACCGGCAAGCGGTATCAGGACGGGGTAAAGCAGAGGCGCTCGCAGGAGCAGCAGGAGCAACGGGACAAGGTGATCAACACCTACAACGATGTCCAGGCGCTCGTGACCTGCGTGACGAATCCGGTCCTGCTCGATGTCTGCTTCCGGCCGCGCGGCACTACCTTCGCCGCCTGTGCCGGCGCGGGTGCGCACCTGCTCGGCGGGGCAGGCGGTGAGGCCTGCCTGGCGGTCGACGACAAGGGCCTGGGAATCTCGATTACCGGCAAGTTCGGACTTTCCGGCGACATCGGCGGCAACATCGGTGTCGGCACCAAGCTGGCGCAGGGGACGATCGAGGATCTGGGCGGCACCGGCATCTACACCGGGATACCTGTCGGACCTGCCGAGATCGGGCTCGGCAGGAGTGACTCCGGCCTGTACTCCGGTGGACTCGGGGTCGGCAGGCATGTCGGCAGGACCAGCTCGCCGATCAAGAAGCTGGAGGGAGTGACACTCGGCAGCGAAGGGGCGAAAGCCGGCCGGTTCCCCACCGTGAAGGTGCCGTCGTGCCGGATCTGCCAGGACATCTCGACCCCGGTCTACAACTGGGTCTTCGGCAAGTAGCCCGAGCACTGGGGTCGTGAGCGTTGCGGGCGGTTATAACCGCCGCAACGC